>NZ_VPCW01000029.1:0-30266 GCF_013418015.1 Acinetobacter sp. YH12211 | reverse complement strand
AATAAAAGAAAGTTTTAAAATTTTCTCAAAATACTTAACTTAGCAAGATAAGTACACCATTTTATGCTGTGTCATTAAGGTGCTTATAGACATCACAATAATTGTTGCTGAGCCCTTTTTAGCTGCCTAAAGTAGAAAAGAATAATAAGAGTATCTAAAAACACGAGAAATGATCCGTGCAGTTGTATTTAACTCAGGTCAGAATTTTTTTAATATTTATGCAACAAAAACTAATTTTAATAATATTTTGTGTTATATTTTAGTGATTTTTTGTAACCAACATAAAAGCTATGTTTTCATTTTTATCAATAGAATTTGCTTTATCATTCATTCTATTCTTTTGTGTTTATTGGGCTTTTAGATGCAAGCCCCAAATTCAAAATTTAATTCTTCTTACTACAAGCTATTTAATAATCTATTTAATGGCTGGTGAATTAGCGATCTCCATACTATTTATTTTTAGTTTATTTATTTATTGCCTATCTTTACTGATGAACCGGTATTCTTCACATAAGAAAATCTTACTAATTTCAGGAATTATAATTACTTTAATCCAGTTAAGTACCTTCAAGTACTATGATTTCTTTAAACCTTTAGTTTCTGAATCTTTAGATAAACTAAATTTAGACAGCTCTGGTTTAGCTGCAAATTTAATTTTACCTTTAGGAATATCCTATTACTCATTCCAAGCGATTAGCTATTTGGTAAGTCGTTATAGAAATGAAATCGACTGTCCTAAATTAAATTTAGTCCAACTATTAATGCATTTTTCCTTTTTTGCAACGATCACAGCTGGTCCTATTGCTCGTACACAGAATGCTAAAGGATTGACAGATATTAGTGGTCAACCATGTGGAATGGGCGAACAAATTACAAAGGATCAACCACGTAAAATTTTATTTCCAAGCATAGCTTTATTGTTACTCGTCTTGGCTTTAATGAAAAAATGGTGGATTGCAGGGTGGCTAGCTGATCATTGGGTAAACCCAGTGTTCGCAAATCCAATGCAATATCATAGCTTGGAAGTATTAGCGGCAATTTATGCTTACACCTTACAACTATTTCTAGATTTCTCTGGTTACAGTGAAATGATGATTGCTTTTGGGCTGTTGTTAGGTTTTAGATTACCAGTAAACTTTAGAGCACCATTATTGGCTCATAACATACGTGACTTTTGGGATAAATGGCATATTAGTTTATCAACATGGATTCGTGACTATATTTATATCCCACTTGGTGGCAGTCGTGGTGGTTTTGCACTAACACAATTAAATCTTGTCATTGCAATGGTGTTATCAGGAATATGGCATGGCTCGGGATGGAACTTCTTTATTTGGGGTTTACTGCATGGTTTGGCATTAGTTCTACTTAATATATCCGATAGAATCTATCAATATATTTTCAAAGTAGATATCAAATCAGCCCGTGATGCTTTTGCAAAAGCGAGTTGGATTGGAAAAACAACAAGTATATTTTTCACCATAACTTTTGTTAGTTTTTGTTTTGTATTCTTCAGAGCAAAAACATTCGAAGAAGGCTTACAGGTATTTAAAGCTTTACTAAATAATTATATCAATGTCGAATGGACGAGTAATCCCTTATATTTACTAACCTTAATGACATTGGCTTGGATAGCGTATCCATTTGTTTATCGAACTTTAAGTAATTTAACCTCGCATCAAAGAGTGATACCACGATATGTATTACTAGTTCCTATTTTTGTTATTTTTATCACTATTATCATTTGTGCTCCATCTGGAATTCCTGGATTTATTTATGCAAATTTCTAATGAATCAAAAACTATAGATTATGAATATAAACTTGAGGACAAAGGGTTAGATAAGACTGATGATCACTTTCAAAGTTATACTTTTATTCTTATTACATTGATCTCTTTTGCATTTTTTTCAATTTGGATCATGCAAAATTCCGTCAATGCCTATTTTCAGCAGACTTATCATAAGGAGAGTCCTTTAGCCAAGTTAGATCAATTTGAGATATGGAAAGTAGGTGGACAGATAGGAAATCTTTTATATACCAGACATGGTCTAGAAAAAGCTGCTATTGGTCAATTAAACGAAAAAATTATCAATCAATACAATGATTACTATGCTTATACACCAGAATATCGTGCATATTTATTAAAATTAGAAAAAGAAGAAAAAATAAGATTAGCTAAAGAAGAACAAGCAAGAGCACATCAAGCCCTCCTTGATCAATTCAGCCTGAAGAGATCTGATCAGGTTTTCTTTGCTGGTGATTCATTAATGCAGGGTGTTGCACCCCATGTTCAAAAGCATTTGCAGGAAAAATTTGATATTAAGACTATTAATCTCAGTAAACAAAGTACTGGCTTGTCCTACCCTAGTTTTTTTGATTGGCCAAAGACGATTCAAGATACTATTGATGCAAATAAACAGATTAAGGTATTAGTTGTATTTTTAGGGCCGAATGATCCATGGGATATGCCCAATCCTAAAGGAGGTCTTTATCTTAAGTTTCAATCACCTGAATGGGAGTCGGTCTACCGTTCTCGTATTGCTCAAATCATTCAAACAGCTAAAAACAATCAAATTAGTGTAATGTGGTTGACTCCTCCAAATATGAAAAAAGAGTCACTAAATCAGCAGATGGTATATTTAAATCAAATTATTAGTGATGAAGTGAAAAAACATCAAGCATTTTTGATTGATTCTAGACCATTGCTAGGCGGAAAAAATGATATTTACAATGAGTATCTGATTAAAGATGGCAAATCTATTAAAATGCGTAGTGCTGATGGAATCCATTTTTCAACAGAAGGTCAGAAATTGATAGCTCAAGTTATCGCAAGCCATTTACAAGTTGTTCACTAAATTTTAAAAAATACAGGTTAAGTTTATGTTTATTAAGAAATCAATTTATTTATGTATGTTCTGTATTTTAACAATTGAATCACAGGCTCATGCTAGTAATTTGACAAATTTTAATGAACCAAATACCAACCTGTTAATGACAGCTTTTAAAAATAAATCTGTACATATTGTGCAATTTGGTGATTCTCATACTGCTGCAGATCTAATGACAGGTGCATTAAGAACTAAATTGCAAGATCAGTTAGGCAATGGAGGAATGGGCTGGGGAATGCCTATGTATTTCTCTGGGCAGCGCTTAGATCGTTACGGATACGACAACAATGGTTGGCAACCAATCTCTAGTCGACAGCAGAGAGAGCAAAATTATACTTTAGGTGGATTAATTGCTGTCCCAAAATTTAATGGAGCCAGCTTAACCATAAAAGCAAAACGAAGTGAACTTCCTCAAAAAATTACAGTGAATTTAAGACAGCCTGAAACAGATGGTAGGTTCTTAGTGAAAGATTCTCAAGGTCGTCAATTTCAACTTGAGGCGCCTATAAAAAATAATACCTGGCAAACCGTAGAGTTTGTGGCCGATCTACCTTTTACTATTACTGCTGTGAATGTAGAGCATTCTGCTATTGGTGGATGGTGGGCGAAAAATGAAAATGGTTCGGGTGCAATTATTTCAGCATTAGGAATTAATGGTGCAGAATTATCCTTTTGGAATCGTTGGAATGAAGGATGGAAAAACAATTTAAAGGCACTTTCCCCTGAATTAGTCATCTTGGCTTATGGTACCAATGAAGCTTTTGATGACAACATCGATATTGAAAAGTATAGAAATCTATTGATTTCAAAGATTGAACAAATACGCACTGCAAGTCCCCACACTGCAATTATGATTATTTCGGCACCAGAAAGTTTGAAAAATACTGTAGGCCAATGTGGTACCAGACCAGTAAAGTTAACTGCCGTACAAAATGTACAACAGCAAGTAGCACAGCAACAGCAGACACTATATTGGGATTGGCAAAAAGCGATGGGAGGGGGTTGTTCTATGAAAACATGGATTAACCGTGGCTTAGGCCGTAAAGATGGAGTACATTTCTCTCAAGAAGGCTATCAAAAACTAGGTCAAGTTTTAGCAAATGACCTGATTTCTTTTGTTGGTCAAAAAAATCAAACTGATTACTTTCCAGATAAAGAGACAAGTTTTAAACCCTTACAACAGCACCAACCTTCTGAAAACACTGGATTTGCGAGTATTTGTTTGGCAGGAAACAAAGATTGTAAAAGCATAAGTTTTTAACGACTAGATTATGAAAAGGCTCATCAAAATCGTTATGTTTGTCTAAAATTTTGATGGCTTTAAACCCATTAAATTTTTTTTGAAAAAAATAACTATTTCAAGTCTAAAGACTAGATCAACTAGTCTTTAGATAATTAAACAACTTACGATTTCACTTTTTTGCAAACTGCTGAATCGGATGTTGAATAATCTAGAGTAAAAGAATTGGAGCTACCACCTGAACCCAATGATTGGGACCAAATGCCGTAGGTGTTCTTTTTACCACTCTTAGACAAAAGATAGACAATATCGAAATTACCTGATCCCATTTGGTTTTCGCAGATTTTCTTAGATGAGATACCAGCTTTTTTTAAGGAGTTGAAAGGTTTGAAATCACAGTTTTCATGTGTTGAACCAAAACATGTTGTCTCATCCTGTGAATGGATTCCAATTATGTATGGTTCGAATAAGACTGAATCAACACCAAACTTGCCTAAACTATCACCTTGCAAAGTCAAAAGCCAGGGCATTTCATATACATGATTATCTAAGTACGTGCTTTTCACACCATTTACGTTTCCACGATATACAGCTCTTCGACTTGAGGTAACAGTCCCATCATCAAGGGTAATCTCTATATATTTTCTATCAATCCATCTAAAAGTTGTGTCATTTGCATTTGTGTACCAATTGATAGTACCCGATGCAGATGGTATAAATTTAAGAATAACTTGCCCCAACTCTTGGGATGGCAAACTTTGTAAAACAGGTGAATCAATCTTAACTTCTTCAGCTAATACAATGGTAGGCAAAACTAGACTTGTAATTAATAATATTTTTTTGAACATCATTTATTTCCGAGAATCAAAGTTTTAAAAGTATGTTATCAGTTAGAAATAAGTTTATAACTAATTAAAATTAAACTATGTCTAAAAACTATATTCAACCAGAACACTGCTTCAACGAAAGATATGCAACAAAACTGAATATTAATAAAAATTAATGAAAATAGATTTTAAATTAGACTTGTATTGATCTTTCAGCACAGTATGAGGTATAGCGAATAGTAAAATTGGGTTTATCTATTTTACTATTCGCTATTTTCTAAGTTGAAAAAATCAACAGACCACGAATTAACTTTATCAAATCTTCTTACTAAAAATTTTGGGAAGCTTCGATATATTAACAAGTTCCTTTTTTCACAATAGATAGTAGTTCTTTTTTATAACTACCAGGATCATAGACGTCTGCAATTTTACATCCTTGAGCATCACACTTTACATCGAAATCGACATGAAAACTTTTTCCAAAATTTTTAGCCTGTGCACGCACACGCCCATTTGCCAGTACTGAGTACTTTATTTGATTAGCCTTAACATCACTATCATTACCAGGAAGAAGTACTTGACGTACCCATTCACACATATCTCCTTCATGACGATCTGCAATAGCATCTCGCTTCTGAATTAATAAACGTAATTCTTTGGATGCATGTAGCTTTAATATATCAATCTCCATCAGGTCTTCATTTAGTTGATCTTTATATACTTTTTTAACAAAAGTTATCTTTTCCTGCTGAGAGGAGTTTGCATACCCTGTACCCGAAGATAAAATACATAATGCAGTTAAAAAATTTTTTAATTTCATATTTTATTAAAGTATTTAATATTAAAAAATAAATATTAATATTTATAAATCTTAAGTACAAGACAAATTTGCATATTTAAAGCATCAGATGCATACCGTTTATGGAGGACTATTAAAAATAATGACTGTGTCAATAAAATGACTAATGACTTTGAACTGGATTTCTTTAAACACCTAAAGCTATTGAGTAATGAAAATAGTCTTACTAGATGAGTTATTTTGTATAGTTCTTTAGATCTCTTTCATAAATCAAAAAACGATCAATCTCTTGCTGATTATTTGTACCTAAGAATTTTAAATATTCATGCATAATCTAGGGATGAAATACATCGACTCAAAGAAGATTTCTGAAACAGAGTTTAAGCGATACACAGGCATCTCATGGTCAACCTTTGATTTAATGGTTGAACAACTGAAAATGCATATTCCTGCTATAGGTAGACCACCCAAGCTAAGCCTAGAAGACCAAGTTCTTCTGTGTCTGAGCTATTGGCGTGAATACCGAACTTTATTCCATGTCGCAACAAGTTATGGCGTGTCAGAGCCTACTGCTTCAAGAATTGTCCACCATGTAGAGGATTGCCTCATCAAGTCCAATCTATTTAACTTACCTAAGAATTTGCCTGAAGGTGAAGGAATCGACTGGAATGTGGTGATTGTTGATGCCACAGAAATCCCAATACAAAAGTCTAAAAAAACAGAAGAAAAGCTATAGTGGTAAGAAGAAGGCACATACTTTTAAAGTTCAAGCCATCATCCATTATAGAACTCAGCAAGTTCTGAGTTTATGCACGAGTCGTGGAGCAGTGTCTGATTTCGAGCTTTTCAAACGTAACTTGAATCAGATTCCTAAAAGTGCTTTTATTCTTGCAGATAAAGGGTATCAAGGGATATATACAGTGTATCCTAATAGTCTGTTGCCACTAAAAGCAAAGAAATGCTGCAAACTAGATCTCGAGTTAAAAGTTTACAATCATGAAATAAATAAAAGAAGAATCGGGATTGAGCATGTGTTTGGGAGTTTGAAAACCTTCAGGATCCTTGCTGAACGATATCGTAATCGAGGCAAAAGATTAGGCTTAAGATTCAATTTAATTGCTGGAATCTATAACATGGAACTGAGTAAAAAATGACTTATGAAAGAACTCTTTTATACTACTCTCTGTTTATGCACGAAAGTATAATGATTAAAGTAAAAAAAGATTGTTAAAAATTGATTTTTATTATAAAAAGTATAAATCATCAATTAAATAAATTTATCTTAGGATTTATATGAAAAAGTTAGGGCTTTCTTTACTCTTTTTAGTATCAGCAAACACTTTTGCTGCAACTCAAACTTTCAAAGTAACAGACAATAATCCAAACAATTATGGTGAGGAATCAATTCAAATAAAAACAACGAAAGGTAACTTAGCTATCTATAGCATTAATTTAGATAGTTCTAAATACAAACTCCTTAGATCTCTTAAAAAAGGTGATTGTGTAACAATATTAACACCTTATAAGCTTGAAAAATATGAAAATTACTATGCCATTGATCAAATCACCTCAGTTAAAAAAGTCACTTGTCCTAAATAATCTAGTAAGATCTAATTGGAAGGTAATATTAAATTACCTTCCGATACACATCTATCATAAAGCTTGAAAAAATTAAATCTCAACCTAATGAATATAAAGTTGAAGAAAATTATCCAAAACATGAGATTTATCGCAAAGCAAAAGTTACTTTAAAATTGGTTAAAAACGAGTTTTCTGGTAAAAAGTGTAGGAAGTTACTTCAATTTTATATCTCAATGATTTATTACTTATCTATTAATAAACTTGGCAGGGTTAATACAATTAATGAATAAATTATTTCTTATAAACACAATCATGTTAAGTTTGATGCTTACAGCATGTGATAAACCTCAAACTGCTGAACAACAATCTACACAAGAGATAAAACAAGTTGCTCAAGTTAAAGCACCAACAGAAATCGAACCAAAGCAGGAAGAAGTACCAGCTGCTCCAAGTATGAGTTATGAAGCATTATATGTTTCTGAGAGTGCTGTAGGCTATGATGACCTTTTTGTATTACAGGATATCCCTGATTCAATGTCAAAAGCTCTAATTTATCAAACAAGAGCTGGTCAACATAATATTATGGAAGAAGTAGTTGAAGATCCTGAAGCCATAGGTTATGTAGATGTTGAACGAGCTTACAAATTTGGTAATAAGTACGTTTTAATAGTTTCAACCGGTGAAAATGGCACTAGTTGTCCTGCAACTACATATGCTTTTTCTTATGATATAAAATCAGAAAGTGTAACAGGAAAAACAATAATAGAAGGCTGTTCAGAAGTAGTTGAAGCTTTTGCAGACGGCAATAAGTTGACCGTCAAAAAAGAGGATAAACCAACTATTATTTATAATGGCGAAGTGAAATAATTGTAAGCATTTCAGCTAACCCATCTCACTAAGTTATCCTATAAGCCTTAATTTGGTTCCCACTTAAAACAAGTGGGGACTTAATATATGTACAAGATCCTCAAGTGAGTACTAAAAGGTGCGATCAAATACCCTATCATTTTGAACTGGAAAGCTCTTCAGCCAACTGCTCAGCCTGTTCCAATACAGTTTCTGTTGCCAATAAAGCCATATCAGGTGGATAGCCATACTTCTTCAGTAATCGCTTTACAATCACTCGTAGTTTAGCTCTCGCAGCTTCCTTGATCGTCCAATCCAAAGTCACATTCTTACGAATGGAATCAGTGAGTACGACTGCAAGCTCTCTCAATATGTCTTTCTGCATCAATTCTCGAGCACTGTCGTTGTCTGCTACTGCTGAGTAGAACGCATATTCGTATTCAGTCAGGTTTAGTTCTTCAGCCAGTTTGTCAGACTCCTGAATTGTCTTAGCTAACTTGATCAGTTCATCAATAACTTCTGCTGCAGTGAGTACCTTGTTCTGATAACCCTTAATTGCAGAACTCAACATATCCATGAGCTTCTTACCTTGGGTGACGCTTCGTTGTTCACGTACCTTAATCTCATCACCTAGTAACTTCTTAAGTGTTTCAAGCGCAATGTTTTTGTGTTGGTAGCCTTTCATCTCTTGCATAAACTCATCAGAGAGAATCGAGATATCTGGTTTCTGAATCCCTGCAGCATCGAAGATATCTACCACTTGCTCTGTGACCAAGGCTTGGTCAATGGTTTGCTTTACCTTGGCTTCAAGCTCAGCATTACTCAGCCCTGAGATCTTGCCTGATCCATCACTAAACTTTGCAAGTCGTGCTTTGATTGCTTGGAAGAAAGCAACCAATGGGGCAACCTCCATCGCATGTGGGTGTGGTACAGCTAATGCGAATGCCTGTGACATCGCTGTGACTGCTGTCAGGAAGCGTGTCTTCCCTTCTCCTTGATCTACACCAAGGATATGCTCTTCCGCTTCCAAAATGATATTGAGCTTACGAGAAGTATCTGCAGTAAAGTACTCTTGGTAATTAAAACCATGCATAATGCCATCAAGCACTTCTAGCTTCTCTTGTAAGATTGTTGCAGCTTCATCCTGCACCAATGCAGGATCACCTTTACCACCTGCTTCCGAATAAAACGATAAGGCTTCTTTCAAGTCAGATGCGATACCAAGATAGTCCACAACCAAGCCACCAGCCTTGTCTTTATAGACACGGTTGACTCGTGCAATCGCTTGCATGAGGTTGTGACCTTTCATTGGTTTGTCGATGTAAAGGGTGTGCATACTTGGTGCATCGAAACCAGTCAGCCACATATCACGAACAATAACGAGTTTAAGCTTATCATCATTGTCTTTCATACGATCTGCTAAGCGTTGGCGTTGTTGCTTAGTCGTATGATGTTTAGCAATCACCTCACCATCTGAGGCACTTGCAGTCATCACAACTTTGATTACACCATCATTCAGATCATCACTATGCCATTCTGGTTTAAGTTTCACGATCTCATTGTAGAGATCAACTGCAATCCTGCGGGACATGCTGACGATCATGCCTTTGCCTTGGTTTGCATTGGCTTTAAGACGCTGCTCAAAGTGTTCTACGATGTCCTTTGCAATGGCTTTGATACGTTCTTTACTGCCGATCAGACCTTCGACTCTTGCCCACTTTGCTCGTTCTTTTTGGGTTTGGTTTAACTCATCTTCAGTGAACTGATCGTCAAACTCTTCAATCAGCTCTTTGCCTTCTTCACTAATGGCAATCTTAGCTAGGCGGCTTTCATAGAAGATCCGAACTGTCGCACCATCTTCAACTGCTTGTGAGATGTCATAGATATCCACATAGTTACCAAAGACTGCAGGTGTGTTGACATCAGTCTTCTCAATTGGTGTTCCTGTGAAACCAAGATAAGTCGCATTAGGGAGTGCATCACGCATGTACTTGGCAAAACCATAGACAGTACGTTTACCTACAACCTTGCCCTCATCATCTTTGACATCGACTTCCTTTGCATTGAAGCCATACTGTGAACGATGCGCTTCATCTGCAATCACGACAATGTTGGTTCGGTCTGACAGTTGCTCGTAGACGCTAGTGCCATCATCGGGTTGGAACTTTTGGATGGTCGTGAAGATCACGCCACCTGAACCCACCTTGAGTAACTCTTTGAGTTCTTCTCGGCTGTCTGCTTGTCGTGGTGTTTGTCTAAGGAGTTGGCTTGATGCAGCGAATGTACCAAAGAGCTGATCATCTAGATCATTACGGTCAGTGATCACAACTACCGTTGGGTTATCCAAAGCCAAGACAATCTTGCCTGTGTAGAAAACCATAGACAAAGACTTACCTGAGCCTTGGGTATGCCATACCACACCGGCTTTCTTGTCACCGACTGCTTGTTGTTGAACGAGCTCCTGCTTACTTCTGCCTTGATGTTGCATAGCAACCTCTGCAGATTTTGAGTCCGAGTTCACTGCAGACGCACGAATGGTTGAGAGGACTGCTGCATTTACTGCATAGTACTGATGATATGCAGCCATCTTCTTGATGGTCTTAATGGTGATTAAGCCATTGCTGTCTTCATGCTTCGTTGATTCATAGACAATGAAGTGTCGAATCATGTCAAGTAGTGTGACTGGATTCAGTAAACCATGAATCAAGACTTCTAGCTGTGCCTGTGTCTTCTTAGCTTTGGTTTGACCATTGCTTGTCTTCCACGCCATATAGCGACTGAGGTCTGCTGATACAGTACCTGCTTTCGCCTCTAAACCATCAGAGATGACGTTGAAGGCATTGTAAGTAAACAAGCTAGGGATTTGGCTTTGATAGGTCTGTATTTGATTGTATGCACCTTCTACTGTGGCGTTCTCGTCTGTTGCATTCTTGAGTTCAATCACTACCAAAGGTAAGCCATTCACATACAAGAGAATGTCTGGTCGTCTTGTCCAGCGATCTTCTTTGATGGTTACTTGATTGACGACAAGGAATTCGTTATTGGTTGGATTCTCAAAGTCAATCAACCAAGCATACTCACCTTGAGTGTTACCCTCTTTGCTCACCTCAATGTTAATGCCCTCAGTGAGCAGTCGGTGGAATGCTTGGTTATTACTGAGTAGATCAGGGGATTGAATATTGGTGACTTGCTTTAGTGCTTCAACACATTTGTCTTCACTGAGATGTGGATTCAAATGCTTTAATGCCTTAAGCACTTTAGATTCTAAGATGACCTGCTTATAGCTTCGTAGATGATTAGATCCCTTGGATTCAATCTCAGGGCCATACACATAGGTGTAGCCCAATCCCTCTAGTTGCTCTATTGCCATCAGCTCAATATCTGATTCGGTCATCTTAGTCACTTGATTACTGCCCCCTAAACTTATCCATATAACCTGGACTCATTAATTTTTATATGATGTAAAGCTGAGAAACCTTATTCATCGTCCTGCACGTTATAGCCATACTTCTGCACAGCATTCTCAATAGAGCCCTCAAACTTATGGCAAACATATAGATAGAGTTCAGCATCTACCATCAGTACTCCAGGAACACCTAAACCATCATTGAGTGGAATCAGAGTCTTTTGTGAACCAATCTGAACTGTTGGTCGTTGGTATGAGCAATTCACAGTGACTTTATGTGGCGATCTATTCCATTCAATTTTCTTGGCTTCCCACTCACGACTACCGCCCAGCAAGGTGATTTGAATCTTGGATTCAGTCGCTGTCTTATTCAGTTGTTTGTAAGAGACAAACTTGGCGACTGAACAAGGAGAGTGATAACAGGTTTCTATGACTTTACCTTTTTGTATGCCGCTATGATTGAATTTAGCCGGTGCTGCTTGAACGGTTGCAGCAAAGCTAACTACAGCAATCAAGCCAAATCCCATTTGAATCATGCGCTTTATCATTCTGTTTTTCCTCTTTGTTCTCTTTTACTTAATCCATTGGAACTACAATCTTGTTCACTTTCCAACTCAAACCATCACGTACCATTTTTACCGTGACAGCTTTGGGGTCATTCGGATCTTGGATCACCACTTCAAAGTCACTGTATGAGGTATAGCGAGTTTTGTACTCGGGTTGATCTTCTTCTTTGGTTTCTGTTGTTGAAGTTCCCTGTGATGACTGTGCTGCATCCTTAAGGTCTTTGCCTTGCATCATCATGGTCATCCCTTCAGGTGTGACAAAACCATCAATCATCTTATCTACCATGGTAGATGCAAGCATGGCACCTAGTGCTGCGAAACCATCATCTTTATGGTTTGCCATCTCTTTCATCATCATGGCATTCATTTGGTCTTTAAAGCTCTGACGCACACTTGGATAGTCAATGTACTTGGACACCTTCTCGCTATCACCTGCTTGTGCAGCATTCTTGATGTTATTGATGGCAATGTATGGTGAAGCATACAAGTATCCACAGATCACCACGATTAGGGCGATGACTGCCCCTATAATCTTCTTATTCAATTCAGCCCCCTGAATGTAAAAAAGGTGAAGCCATCAAATGACTTCACCTCAAATGTTATGCAACTTCTTCTGTTTGGTATTGGACTCTGACTTCACCGCTCATGAGCTTAGGCAGTAAGGTATCTCTTAGTTGTTCAAGTGTTTGGATTTGATGTTTATTGGCTTTTACTTTGAGCATCCAGTCTTGTGCTATTTCCTCATACTCATTCACCAATTTTTCAGGTGGTAACTGTATCTCTAATCCATGCACATGATTACGATTTAATGAGGGTACTGCTGAACCTGAGTTAAATGACTCAAGATCCAAGTACTTCAAGTAAAAGTAGCTAAAAATCAATGTACCAAGCTTAAACTCTTTAATAAAGAGCGTTGTATTCAAAGGCCATGACTTCTCCAGTGAGATGTAAACTCCCCCAATTGAACCACTTCGTCCGGTGATTACCGTCGGATACTCCACTTGATAGGCATTGATATTGTCATTAAGCCCACTAGCTGCATATAGAGGATAATCCCCCTTAATTCGCTTAGAGCTAGGTAAGTCATAGCCTCTTTGTAACACAAAGATATCTTCTACTTTTCCTTGAACCCAATCCTCCTTCGCTTCCTCAATAAACCATTGACGAAACAGTGTTTCAGCCATGGCTTCCAAAGTCTTGTTCTGACGATGTAGTAAGTCGATCTTGTCATCTAACGATGATAGAACTGAGGCTATGGCTTTTTGTTCAGGGAGAGGTGGTAAAGCTACTTGTTGATTGTAAGCAGTTTCTCTATTTAATCCTGGAACGGCACTATCTTCGTTTAACTCCTCCAAGCCCAAAGTTTGGAGCATGTAGTAGAGGAATTGGAAATTGTACTTCTCAGGTTGAGGCGTAATGTAGTATGCGGTATCAATACAGCAAAAGGGCTCTGCTGAATAGTAAACCTTACCAACTGTACCTTTACGACCGACGATAATACCTTCGCTATTAACCTGGAAAGTATCGTGAGTTCCTGTTAGACCAGCTGAGCTATAAACAGGGACATTACCTGGTTTTCGATGTTCAGCCTTAAGGGCTTTACCATAATTTAAGGTAATCAATTCGCCTAACTTAAGTAACTGCCACTCGCTCATATAATCACCTTTGCCAAGTTCTCAGCAATGGCTTGATTGAGCTTAGCTTCCTCAGCAAGCTGTGATTCAAACTCAGCCTTTAAGCTTGTAAAGCGTTCCTTAAAGTCGAACTCATCTTCCTCATCAGCTAAACCAACATAACGACCTGGTGTCAGTACATAGTCAAGCTCATCCACTTTCTCAAGTGGTACAGATGCACAGAAGCCTGCAACATCTTCATACTCACCACCTTTGTTACGCCAGTTGTGGTAAGTGTCAGTAATCAGCTTAATGTCTTCATCAGACAAGACTTTGGTTCTGCGGTTAATGAGATGTCCTAAGTTACGAGCATCAATGAACAGAATCTCATTGCTACGATCTTGGTACTTAGTTGAGTTTGCACGATCACGACGCATAAACCATAAAGCAGCAGGAATCTGCGTGTTTAGGAACAGCTTAGCAGGTAGGTTCACAATACAGTCAATGACATTGGCTTCTGAAACCAAGGCTTTACGAATCTCACCTTCACCACTGGTTTTAGAGGTTAATGCACCTTTAGCAAGAACAACACCTGCCTGACCTTTAGGACTCATGTGATACAAGAAATGCTGCATCCATGCGAAGTTAGCATTGCCTGCAGGTGGTGTACCTAGAGACCAACGCGCATCACCGACGAGTTGTTCACCACTCCAATCAGAGACGTTGAATGGTGGGTTAGCAATGATGTAATCCGCTTTAAGGTCTTTGTGTGCATCATTCAGGAATGAACCTTCAGAGTTCCATTTCACATGCTCTGAGTTAATGCCACGAATGGCTAAGTTCATCTTAGCGAGTCGCCAAGTAGTTTGGTTACTCTCTTGACCATAGATCGAGATGTCATCGACTACACCTTGATGAGACTCTACGAACTTCTCAGACTGTACAAACATACCTCCTGAACCACAGCAAGGATCGAATACACGTCCTTTGTATGGCTCAAGCATTTCTACCAATAAACTCACGATAGACTTAGGCGTATAGAACTGTCCACCTTGCTTACCTTCAGCTAAAGCGAACTCACCAAGGAAGTACTCGAATACGTGTCCTAGAACGTCGGCAGAACGATCTTTCGCATCACCTAGGGCAATGTTGCCAATGAGGTCTATCAGCTCACCTAGGCTCGTAGGATCGAGATTTTGACGTGCATAGACTTTAGGTAGTACACCTTTGAGCTGAGGGTTCTCATTCTCAATGGCTTCCATTGCATCATCTACGATCTTACCAATGGTGACTTGCTTTGCTTGGTTTAACAGGTATGACCAACGTGCAATCTCAGGAACGAAGAATACGTTGTATGCGGTGTATTCATCACGGTCTTCAGGATCAGCTCCGGCAAACTCTCCCTCACCTTCAACCAATAAGTTGTAGTGAGCTTCAAATGAGTCAGAGATGTACTTGAGGAAGATCAAGCCAAGGACTACATGCTTGTACTCAGCAGCATCAATGTTCTTACGAAGTTTGTCTGCAGCTTTCCAAAGAATGACCTCAATGGGTTCTTGTTTGGTTTGCTTTGGAGCACGAGCCATAGATTTGTCCTGTAATGAATGGGTTATCTAGTTTTAGTTAAGCCAATAGTACCCAATAATACGCTCGTGTGTAAGTATTGATACGTCATTTCTTGTCGTACAATTTAAGTATTAAAAAAGTGTAGCAAGTTGCTACACTTTTCAGGCTAATCACAAACCCCACTTTAGCGATCGTTAAAGTGGGGGTATTTTCCAAACTTACATCGCTAATTCATTGTTATTTACTTTTAAGCGTATTGATGGCTAAAAAATACAATAAAAATTAACTTCGATAAGTGCAAGGCGTTTTCTTCAAGTTTTGTACTGTAACTGACAGTAAACATTGCTGCGTTACTTGCATAACAGTGACCGTATAATTATTTTAAATGACCAAACTTCGTTCAACCGCTTCCTTATCAGAACAATAAGATACACGACACGTTAATGAATGAAATTGAGATAATCGCTTTGTCTATTTTACGTATAAGATGATTTTTAGGAATAAACTCTTCTAGCGTAACCATATCAATTTCAGTTTGGGTGGTATAATTTTTCGCATGTGATAATTATAAAAAATTCTCACGTAAGTGTGAGAATTTTATGAGCAAACTGAAAAGTGTAGCAAGTTGCTACACTTTTTCACTTTTCTGAATAAGCTGTTTTAAAAAATCTTCTAGTTGTAAAAGACTAGCTTCATCAATTTCTGAAATTTTAAGAGAGATCTTGAGCTGTTTTTGATTCAGTTTGATATTTCCAGCAACCTTACCATCATATTCGATTTTTCTTACCACTGATGTCGTGGTTACTTTTTCTGGATCTTGACTCAATAGTTTTTCAGCATAAGAAGTAACTTTGCTTTGCTCCAGTTTTTTTTCTTTTAATTTCTCCCAAGCACCGAGTAAAGCTGTTTCCGCCTCCGAAAGTTGCTCTATATGATCCGACAAAAATTTCTTGAACGCTGTTGCAGCAGTACGGCCGACTAGACCTGGCTCCAAATCTAGGTCATTCAACATTGCTTTAGGCAGCTTTTCATACGATAGATATTTGTACATATCTTCGCGATTTAAACCCAATGAATTAGCTAAACGTTGCTTGTTCTTCTTCAACTTTTCATCAAGTGAGTTCAAACCAATAAAAATTTCATAATCTGTCAGATCTTGACGCTTTAAATTTTCAGCTAGTGTTAACAAAGATGCTTCTTCATTATTAGCATCAATGATAATGGCTTCAATCACTGACTTGCCGAGTAACTGATGCGCCCGTAAGCGTCGCTCGCCTGCAATCAGTTCATATTTCAGATTATCAAGTTTGCGCACTGTAATGGGCTGCAAAAGGCCGATTTCATTAATAGAATCCGCCAGTTCTTTTAATTGAGAATCTTCAAATACTTTACGCGGTTGGTTGGGACTGCGACTAATATCCTCAATAGGAACATTACGTCTAAATTCTTTTAGCTCTTTAATATTGTCTTTCTGTGCTAGCTGATGTTTTTCTGTATTTTGTTTCAATTTTTGAGCTAAAAGCTCTTTAGTGCTCGCCATAATACTCTCAGGTTTATACTTTCGCTACAATTTCATAAGCAAGGCTTTCAAAAGCCTTACGTACTTTCGAATTTTTCTCAACTTTCAAAAGTGGCTGTTGCAGAATCGCTGCTTGATTAACTTTAGTACTTTGAGGAATGGTAGTTTCTAAAATTTTGCCTACCTGTTTTAAAGCTTCATCCCGAATCAATTTACAAACATTCTGACGTTCATCATGTTTAATCAGTAAAGCGCCTAAAAGCTCTAAATTTGGATTAATACGTTTTATCTTTTCAAGATGGTTTAAAAGATCTGTTACCCCATACAGTCCATATTGTGATCCAGATTCGATAGGGATAATGACATGTGTTGATGATGCTAAGGCATTACTAGTTAATAGTTTAAGACTAGGTGGGCAATCAATTAATATGAAGTCGTAAAGATCTTTTAACAGTTCTAGCTTGATGCTTAATTCTTCTGAAGGACGAGGAGCTTCTTCTTTAAGCTGGTCTTCAGTTTTTCCTAAATTTAATGAGCCATAAATTAATGATACTTTTTCAAAGTTTGTTTCTTCTTGTAATGCATCAGCTAATAATGAAATATCACCAACGAGTAATTCTGCTGAAGTAACAACAATTTCGCTTGGATGTTGGATCCCAATGTGTAAACTTGCGTTTGCTTGAGGATCTAAATCAATGACTAAAACTTTGTTGCCAAGATTTGCAAGTTCAGAGGCTAGATGTACAACGGTCGTTGTTTTGCCACATCCACCTTTGTGGTTAGCAACCGTAATAATTTTTGCAGACATACGTGTCAGATGCTTCCGTATTTGAATGTTTAACAATATAAATAACTTTCACTCATCATACTATAGTTTTTAAATTTATAAATCTTATTTGTTTAGGTGTAAAACAACTTAAAAAACTAATTTTTAAATAAGCTAGCTTAATTAATAATTAGTATAATTATTTATTTAGCTAATTAATAATTAAGACTGTTTTTTTATTATATAAAACAAATGCTTATAAGTTTAAAAGTGGAGGGCTTGTCACCGTAAAGTGGAAGGTTTGTCACTCAAAGGTGGAAGGTCTGTCACTCAAAGGTGGAAGGTCTGTCACTCAAAGGTGGAAGGTCTGTCACCGTAAAGTGGAAGGTCTGTCACAAGAGTGGAAGGTTTGTCACTACTATTTTTAAAAAGGTTATATTTTTAAAAAAACTCTTGCAAAAATAAATACTTGATTTGTTGATAAAGTTGGCTAAACAATCTTTAAGGGTGGAAGGTTTGTCACTATGTGTTAGCACCCTGTGGATAATTTTTTTTTATTGGATATTTCCTGATGATTATCTATTCATTTATACCTTTCAAATCTAATGAAAGGTGGAAGC
The DNA here is from genome assembly GCF_013418015.1 of Acinetobacter sp. YH12211. Classification (NCBI taxonomy): domain Bacteria; kingdom Pseudomonadati; phylum Pseudomonadota; class Gammaproteobacteria; order Moraxellales; family Moraxellaceae; genus Acinetobacter; species Acinetobacter sp. YH12211. The sequence continues at coordinate 12,028 of NZ_VPCW01000029.1, read as the reverse complement.
CTTGTCACATCTAGGTTTCTATCTGACATAGCATACCTAAATTTGGAAGAAATAAGTGAAAATAGGTATTTTGAACTGGTAGTTTAGAGCTAAAGGTGGAAGGTCTGTCACTATCTGGTGGAAATAATATATTTTATTCCACTTTAAGGACAATAAATCGTCAAAAATGCATATTTCTGATGACAAGCCTTCCACTCTTAGATTCTTGTGGTGAAAGTCTTGAAAGTTTTTCCACTTTTGTATATAAAAATAGAATTAAATATATAAATATCACGGTTATGACAGAATCAGAATCATTGCAAGAAGAATTGAATCATATTCCTTACTGTATAGGCAATATTCGTCATAATGGCGTTGTTAGCACTAGTAACCGCTTAATTCGCCCAATTGAGTTATCAGCCAATGAATATAAGGCGCTCCTATATGCAATGGCTGTTGCAAATTATAGTGAGAAAAATAGGGTAAATGGTGAAATCACAGAACAAACCTATATTTATCTGTATAAGGATGATTTGGCAGATTTACTAGGATTGAATAAACGCAATTCGATTAATGTTGCAATAGACCGGATTTATAAAGAACTTTCATCTAGGGTGGCTCATTTTATTATTGAGGAACCTACTGATGATGGTAAGAGAAAGACTAAAAAAGTACATTCTGTCGTTCCTATTATCCGTGAGTTAAGATGGGAAGATGATTCTAAAAATGCCATTCAGATTCGTTTTACCAGTGAGGTGTTACCGTATTTCACGCAGTTGGCTGGGGGGAATTTCACCACCTATCAATTGAAACATCTGTTTGCCTTGGATTCTGTTGCTAGTATGAGTCTTTATACGTATTTCATTAAAAATGAATTCAAGTACGCAAGCCAAAAGAGTTATGAAGTCCCAATGCTTTTAGAAAACTTGAAAGCTCTGATTGATATTAATGAAACTAAATATGATCGCTGGGTAGATTTTAGACGCTATGTATTAGATAAAATAGTTGCAGAAATTAACGAAAATACAGATCTACAACTAGAGTATGAAACCATAAAAAAAGGGCGCCCAATTGTGGGTGTGAATTTTAAACTGCATCAGCGTATTACTGATAAAACACTAAATGAAACTGCTGTAATTGAAAAAATTTATCTTGATGTTCCATTTGAAGAGAATGCATTAGTAAAAGAATTGGGGGCAAAATTCGATACGAATGTACGTTCCTGGTACATTTTTAATAATGATGAAAAGTATTCGCAGTTCAAGAAGTGGTTTAAAAAAATTGGTTGTCTCACTGACTCTCAAGCAAATATTGTTATTAATGACACTTTATTCCAAATGGATTTTGCTGAAGTTGGTATGAGCTTGAATGACTTTAAACGTAATATGAAGCATAAACTAAAAAATAATCCGGAATTTGTACAAAGTATTCGTGATAGGCTGAATGATATTTTTGGTAAAGAGCTTGTCTAAGGAAAAGTGTAGCAACTTGCTACACATTTTTTAATGTATCACTGAAGAATTCAAGTACTAAGAAAATAGGATACAAAATATCTGTGGTGTATAGCTGAATGAAAAATAGTTAAACGAATAGATTATTTTTTAGATTTTACATTTTGGTTGTTCCTCATATATTTTAGGAGAAAAAAGTTTTTCAGTGCTCAAAAAATGGTGTGGTTAAGGAGTAAAGATCAACCAAGTTTTAAGTATTTAGGTGAATTTAAATAAAAATTACTAAATACTTTTATAGCCTTTATATAAAGCGGCAGATCATGAATAATATTAAAATAGCCTAAGCTTATTAGCTTTGTTGTAAAAATTTACTCTGAGATGCTTCTTAAGCTAGATATTTGATGCTGTTGCGTATAGCCACAAATGATAAGCTAAAGACCGTTTTAGCTAAAGATGATGACGATCAACTTGGCGATACCATTGATTTGTAAGTGTCCTCTAAACTCTATGCCAATCTTTTAATTTGGATCACTTTGTATGTCGGCAGCTTTTGCAGTACACCATTTAAATAGGCATACAGATCTAGACCATTCAACTTTGCTGACTGGATCAATGTCATGATGTTCGCAGCTCGCTGAGAACTGCGCATTGATCCAGCAAACAACCAGTTCTTACGACTCAAAGCCCAAGGGTGCATTTGGTTCTGCACCAGATTATTGTAAATAGATAGATTACTATCATCTGAATAGCGGCTTAAGGCTTGCCAGCGCTTTAGAGTGTAATTGATTCCCTTGGCGGTGGTAGAACTTGATGGCACCGTCAGATGATGTTGGTTGAGCCATTCATATAGTTGTTGCATCAATGGTTGACTATGCCGTTGCCGGTATTCGCAGCGTTGTTGCGCTGTACCGTCGGTCTTGTGCCTTAACTCTGCTTCTATCGCATACAATTTCTGAATCAGCACCAGTGCCTGTTCAGCAATCTGACTTTTCCCAGTGATATGCAGTTCATGGAATTTACGACATGCATGTGCCATGCAACCTACTTCAATGATCTGACCTGATTTGAAACGTGCTTTATAACCACTGTAATCATCACAGACCAGATGTCCCTGCCAGCCATTCAGGAATTCTTTTTCATGCAGACCTGAACGGTTTCTTGAAAGTCATAGATCACCGCCTGAACTGGATTGTACTGTGTGGTGGCATAGGCCCAGACATAACCTTTCTTCGGTTTTTCCCCCAATCTGCATCACCGTGACTGGCGTTTCATCTGCATGGATCCCCCCTTGCTGCAGCACCACCTGTTTTAAAGCATTGACCAGAGGTTCAAGTGTCTACACCACAGCGACCAATCCAATCTGACAGGGTGGATCTAGATATATCTACACCTGCGCGTAGAAAGATCTGGCGCTTACGATACAGCGGTAAGTGATCAGCATATTTGGATACCAGCACATGGCTAAGTAACTCAGGTGTCGCAATACCTTTATCGATAACATAGGCAGGCATCGTTTGCTGAGTCAGTGTGTCACATTGATCAAAAACCCATTTACCACGCACATGCCGTTCTTTATAGAACTGCGTTGGTCTGAAATTCAATTTTTCACTGATATCTTCGCCGATACGACGCAGTGTGCAGCCACAGCTGCATTGCGTTGATGCAAATTCATGCTCAATACGTACGGTTGCTAAATGATCTGGGATTAGTCGACGTTTAGGTTTATTTATTGTGGCTTTCTGTGCAGCTGCATCTGTTTTATCTGCATTTAGCCGTTCTAGCTCTAGATCAACTGCTGCGATATCTTCTTCGACCGCCTCATCCCATAGATGGATTTGTTTGGCAGTTAAGTGTTCATTTTTCTGGGCGAATTTATTCCGTTTAAACTACGCAAGTTCGTGCTCATGTTTTTGATTGAGGATAGAAAGATGTTGAGTTGTGACTTCAAGTTGCTGAACTTTGGCATCTAATAACATAAAACCAAAAAAAAATGGAAGAATTTATAAAATTTAGATTATTATTATTCAATAAACTATTTGTGTTTATTAGTAATTTTGATTTTTATGAATATTTCTTGATAAGTTAAATGAATTTTTATATATAAAGATATAATTATTTTTTATATCGATAAAAATGTTGAAAATAGCTGGAAAAAACTTTCTACAACAGCATTGTCATGGCAATTGCTTCTACAACTCATACTACTTTCAAGATTATGATGCTTCAAAAATGTCTGCCATTCATGACTGGTGTATTGGTTACCTTGGTCAAAATGAAAAAGGACTTTATTCTTTGGGATTCTTCGCCACAAAGTCATTAATAATGCATCTAAAAACAGATCAGTCGCGATTCTGGATTTCATAGACCAGTCAACCACAAGACGTGAAAACAGGTCAATCACAACTGCAAGATACAACCATCCTTCATGAGTACGGATATAGGTAATATCTGTCACCCACAGTTGATTGGGATAAGTTGGATTAAATTGGTGGTCTAAAGTGTTTGCGGGAACAACTCCATTAAAGCCATTAGTCGTGAACTTGGGGTATCCAGGAATACCGTACGTAAATATTTACGGCAAAACACCACACCTCAGTATCGGCGTACACAACCTAGAATAAGTATTCTTGATCCATATAAACCCTATTTGCTTGAACGTGTAAATGCAACTCATCCTGAATGGATTCCTGCCGTTGTGCTCTATAAGGAGATTTTAGGGTTTGGATATCCAGGAAAGATCAGGATATTGAGGGAATATATTGCAACATTAAAACCCGTTGCCAAATCAGAACCCGTCATTCGTTTTGAAACCTAACCTGGTCAACAAATGCAGGTTGATTTCACCACGATTCGACGTCACCACACGACTTTGAAAGCCTTTGTGGCCACATTAGTTTATTCCAGAGCAACCTTCGTGAAATTTTATGATCATGAACGGACGGATGCATGGATCTATGGTCTGGAAAATGCATTTCGGTTCTTTGGGGGCGTACCTCAGGAAATCCTGTTTGATAACGCTAAAACGATCATGATTGAATGGGATGCCTATCAGGAGGGGTAGTACAAATAACGAAAAATCAAAAAAAAGTGGAAGAATTTATAAAATTTAGATTGGTAATATTCAATAAACTTTATGTATTTGTTGATAATTGTAACTTTTATAAAATTTTATTGATAAGTTAAATGAATTTTCATATATAAAGATATACCTATTTTTATATCGATAAAAATGTTGAAATTTGATTTTTTAGTAAAAAATATAGAGATCTTTATGGGGCAATTTATTGTGCCATTTTGCTATGATCGATCCCATATTCAACTTGAGATAGCAAAAATAAACTCAGAATTACTGAAAATCAAAAAGATTAAACAGAGTCAGAAAGTGGCCGTACAAGCAAAGTTCAAAATAACTTATGTGAGTATTTGGCAGAAAATCTTGTTATTGATGCAAATCGAGTCAAGTTTACGTGTGCATTCTAATTATATTGCAATCTTACAGTTGATACAAAATCTTGATTATTTTATAGAAAAATCGCAGCAACATTTATGCTTTGAGAGAAAAGCTCAGAAAGAGTTGGACACTAAATTTTTTGCTCGATATTTCAAGCTGACAAAGAACTCAATAAAAGATCAACTCATACCAAATTGTACCAACTCAAATGAATTTTACACATACAACATGATAAAAATCTAATTGTGAATGAATATGCAAATGATTGAACAAGAGAAGCAATTTTTAGAATTAGCAGAAAAATTTCAACAAGAATATTGTCTGCTACGTGATGAAGTTGTAAATACACAATTTGCTGATATACAAAGTGATTTACATAAAAAGGTTCATGCGCTATATGAGATAGCTCAACAGATATACGGCTATATCTCTGGTACCAGGCAAATTGGTAATTACTATTTGCTAGCTTGTTTAAGTTATTTTGCATCTCCTGATACTAGTAATACGCAAAATTTAACATTTCAACGTTATCTGATTCTGCAAGCAAGTTTTTTAACTTATCGACATTATCAAGAATTTTCAAAAATTCCTAAGGCTGAGAATAAGAAAAAACATGTCTGTGATCTCTTGCGCTATGTATCACGATATGTGCTGCATTCTAATAATGATGAATTATTTAAAGAATCTAATAATGATGAATTATTTAAAGAATCTAATAATGATGAATTATTTAAAGAATGTAGTCGGTTATTAAATAGTTATGCTTTGTACGAATGTAGCTTGAAAAAGGAGGATCGTAAACAACTTTTTAATATAAAAGATTTTCGAGAAACAAAAGTAATAGAATATATATCGGAACTATTGATCATATTTAAACGATTAGATGACGGTAGTGTTGTTCTTCGTCAACGTAAGTCAAAAAAACGAAATACTTTAGTATGGCCGACTCAAAACGAAGTCAGAAATTTTCGTGAAATAAAATCACGTAAGCAAGAAGATATTGGATATAACGCAAAAATCAGTTTTTATGACGCATCTTTGCTTAAAGATGAGGATGGTGAAATTGAGCTTGCAGACGCTGAAGTGGAGTTATATTCAGAAGATGAAAAGACTAGTAAATTTAATCACATAATAAGTGATTATGTTGCGCATTACACGCGTCATCGTCAACGCCGGCATGCTCCATTTATTATAAATCCACATTATTTAGCGCCTGATGTACTTAAGCAAATTGTATATGTATTAAGAGCGGAACTATCTGGAAATCTGAACGATGCTGCAATAGCTGCTGCATGTTTATTGTCTCTGTTGACGGGACTATCACCAGTAGCTTTGATGGATTTTGAAAAACTTATTCAAGATGGAATACTAATTCAAAGGGGTTCAAGAAAGCGTCGAGAATATTTACTGAATTTGAGTCTTAATATTTCAGAGCAGAAAATTCAGAGTTTAAAATATGCACGATGGAATGAAGAGATGTCGCATCAACTACATCTACCTGCAGCGTGGTTTGACTACATCGAGCAAGGATATAATCCATCTATATCTTCAGCTTCTATTAATACAAAACTTAAGAAATGGCTTGATAATCAGTTTGTCGGCTCGATCACCGTTGAAAAGATTCAAGCACAATTATATTTTCATATATGTTACGAAACATTTAATGAATATCTAGCACATGTGATCGCGGGCCGGGATAGTCAACATCATATGCCTGGTATCTTTTATGGTGGGCTTCCTAAAGCTCAACTCGATACTACATATCTATGCTATTTAGAAACAGCTCTTACACCACATTCTACTCAATTTGTAGAAGACACAGCAGAACTTAATATATTGCAACAACAATTCAAAACTAGATCTACTTTATCTATGGGACGGATCGGGAGCCAACTGGCACTTGCACCAAATTTCGTACAAGAACAATTTAATTACTTACATAAGCACTGCGAAGAAAATATTCAAAAAAATAAACATATCATTAATCAACTGAATGCATATGCCTGCTGGATGTGGCATGTTAGTTTGTTGAGTTTGGCAAATAGACCTAGAGAAAGTTTGTTGGGCCAATTGGAGGATTACTGTTTTGAGTTAAAGCTTTTATATGTGAATGATAAGAAGAATAGCAAGGCAAGAAAGGATGGTCGCTTTATCCCTTTATCTGATTTTTTCATTAAAGCATTACAAAATTACACTGCATTTTTAAAACAAATAACCTCTGCCTACGGTTCATTTTTAAAACATGTATTTGCTAAGAAAAAAATTACTATCAATGATTTATTTGGAAAGGTTATTGATAGTAAAGATATCTTGCCGATGTCTGCTAGACAGTGGCAGAGCAGGAAAATTAAATTGCTCCCTTTATCTAGAAACTGGGTGAATGCCTATATGCAAGGGATCTTGCCAAAAAATATGTATTCGAACTGGCTACGTCATTTTGATATGAACTTATTGATGCACGAACAAGAAGGAAAAACAGCTTTAGCCTTTCATCTAATTCAGGCCCTCTACGGTCATGATCAACGTGACCGTGAGGCCTTTCATCCTCATTCATCACTTATTCCAAATATGTATGTAAAGCAAGCCCGTCAGCACCTGCAAGATAATGTCAAATCTTTATCGGTTCAACATTTAGAGCGAAAATAGTTGTATGCAACAAATCGAAGAATTAACTCAGAAACAACTAGATATCTTATTTATTGAGATTCAGAAACTCATTAAGCAAGCTATTGATAAACAGCTTTCCTCGCCTGAAGTCCTACCACAAGTTGTACAAAAAGAACTTGATCAACAGATTAAAGAAAAATGGCACGACTTTAAAGATGGGGTTGACTATTTGAGTCAATCTTTGAGTCGAGCTGAACAATTTAAATTGATGCAATTTGCAGAAACTGAATTTAAGAAAAGAAGGACGGAATATAACCAGAATATAAATGCAAAATTATACAAAATAAAGCTAATTCCAAATACAAAGCGTATTGTGCTTCCACGGAAAATTGAAAGTACGGAGTCACGGTTAAAACAGGGGCAGTTGCATGCTCAGGTTCTCAGTGAGCTGAAACGATATTGGAAAGATTCACTTGAATATTGGGATGATTCTAAAAGTTTATGGGGAAATTTATGCTTAAGTTTGATCTATATTTCTGGCTGTTCGGACGAACAGCATCTGATTGCTATACAGATGCAATTGCAGGAAGCTATTGAACTTGAAACAGATTTGAATTGTTCACGATTATATCATTCTCGCTACAAAAAGATCACGAATCCATTGTTACTGCATTATCGTGTTGAAAACTCTCAATACGGTAATGATGTAGAACAGCGAAAGTTATACCAGTGGAGGCATGTCTTTTTAAATCCATATGCTCAGTTAATCTTGCAATATTTGAAAAGATTGAAAGAGACTGATAAAGAATATCGTCTGCAAATATCTATACAAGCCTGTATTTTGGAAAGTCTAAGCAAAATTGGTTCGAAAAAAAGTTTGAGCGATCTAAAATATCAAATTAAACGCCGTGGATTTCGTGCATTTAATGATGTGCAGATGGTACTCGAATTTAATCCAAAACTTAGTTTGGATGTTTTTTTGAGTAATGTTCTACAACAAGAGATTAATACTGTTTCTTTAAGACCATCTGAATCAAGATTGCTGTGGAGTTACAAGCGTGATCAAGTCGTTGAACCAGTCAATCAAACTATTCAATTTGAGCAAGAGCAGTTACATAGTGAAGTTCCTACAGTTCATAATAAATTACAAACGATTCCGTACGAGTTGATGTTGTTTGATCAAAAAAAGAGTAGAGCTAAAAAAATTGAACGTTTAGATAAAAAGAAGAACAGAGAAGAGCGTACGATTCGTCATTGGAAAGAAACCCAAAGCGCTCTAGAGCAGCATAAGCATGATGCTAATACTGAGGAAAGACTTTTAATCGAGGCGCAACTACGTTTAATTCAATGGTTATTACATTTGAAAAATAAAGGACTTCAATTATCAACGATTGAAAGCTATTTAGGATCTTTTGGTAAAGAATTTATATTTGAAATTTGGCTCAATAAATTGGATTTAAACCAACAATCTACGGATGATTATGAAGATTTATATAGACAGTTGTTGATCTATAGTAGTGAGCGTGATGAAAAAGCAACTCAACGTGAATTAGTCAAAGGAAAAATCTCTCAGAAGATGCATCAAACCGCACAATACCGTTTTGGACGTCTGAAAGATTTTCATAAATTTTGCCAAGAGCACTATGATGCGCCAGAGGTATTGGTGTTACAGAATTCAAATTTTAAACATTTACAAATTTGTAATGCACGCTTAGTGAGTCCTTCGTTATTTGGCAAGCTGTTGGAACAATTGGAAAGATTAAGCCAGGAACCAACGGCATCAGAATGGGGTGATCATCTAAATTGTTTAAAGTTAATGTATTTATTGAGCTATAGAACTGGACTTCGATTAAATGAAGTCCGTTGTCTTAAAATACAAGATGTTATCTGTCCAGAATTACTCTTTAAAGATGGTAAGAGTTCAATTTTTAATAATATCACGCTCCATATCCGAGACAATTCATATCGCCGCTTGAAGTCGAAAAGTGCAAATCGTCAAATACCATTGAAAATTGCGTTGTCAGATCATGAATTTTTAGTGGTACAACATTACATCCAGCATCGATATAAGCAATATATGACTGATCATCAAGATGACCTACTTTTTAGTGTGAATCATCGTGTATTGACTGATCATTGTATTAGTAAAATTACAGTGGATTTATTTAATCGAATTTTGGGTACACAACATGGATTTAGTTTTCACACACTGCGTCATAGTGCAGCAAACTATCTAGCAATAACGCTGCTCGGGTCAAAAGAAATGGTACATACGTATACTGATTGCAGTTGGGGAAAAGCAAAAAAGATGCGGGATTTATTGTTCGGTGTAAAAGCAAGAGCTAATGAAGAAATCATTCAACATAAATGGCAGGTGCTTGCTGCATGGATCGGGCATAGTAGTATTGAACAGACGGCTTCAAATTACCTTCATGTTTTGGATTTATTAGCAGTCGATCGAATTTATAATTCGCCGTGTAATATTTCAAAAAATGTTCTAGAGCGGTGTTTCGCTCAAGTGAATTTAAAAACAGAGGATATTGACTTAAGTCGTTATATCCAACAGCAAAAATGGTTTGATTTTTATCATCAGCAAACACAACCAGCCATGATAGCAGGCCTACAAGAAAAGAAGTTTAGTATCGAGAATAGTACTCTGACACCTTATCAACGTTTGATAAGTTTTAGAGATGGCCGTTTAAGCAAAGATCCCCAAGCTCACGTATGGATGCAGCGATGTCAATTGATGTGCACTAAATGGATGAACCCCAAAAAATATAATTTAAAAGTTGAAAATATTGAGAGAGAGGCTGAATGTGAAGTTTGCTTTGAGGATCTTCACCGGAGAGCAATGAAATTGGCTCATTCAGAAGAACAGAATATCTTCCTTGATTTGTACGATCAAGAAGAGAAGGGGGCTAAAATATATCAAAAAAACAACATGGTTAATCCTCTAAAAATATTATTAGACTTTGGTAAGTTACGTAAGAATTTTTTGCATTTTGTATGTCGGGATAAAGATGATAAACAACGAATTAGAAATTTTATTGCTGGAATAGACCCAATATTAGGAGAAGAGCTAAATTTAGGTAAAAAAAACTACCCAGTTAATATGAATGCACCTGAGCGAACTGTTCAACTCAGTTTTCAAAGAAAAGGTTCTAATAAAAATGTGACTGTTCTGATTTTATTTAATCTAATGTTAAAAATTATGCAGGAAGATGAACTCTGGATTAAATAATCTAAGTTTTGAATATTAAAATTGTGTGAAAGGGCTTTGTTGCACAAATCTACCCATAATGGTATCAGGCTAAATTTAGTGATGATAATACTTCCATTATAGAACAGTTGATTGAACTGACCGAAGAGAATACTGATTGGGGCTTTGGTCTATGTTTTTATTAGCTACTTCATTTTGAAAGCCTTCATTGGAACCATATGCGTGTTTACCGTATTGACTTTGAATTGGCACTAAATTTGGGTATTAAGCCGAGAAGACGACTAAAACAGCATGCACTAGCCCCAGGAAGAGTCAATCCGTACAAATCAGGTCTGGTAACTAGATTTTATGCAAAATCAACTTTCTGATAGTTAAAAGTTCATATTATTAAACTTAATTGATGATTACCGCCGAAAAGGTTTAGCGATAGAAGCGAGTTTTTCATTATCTGAAATCCTGGTGATTAGTGCATTCGATTAGTTATTTTAATATCGAGAAAAGCTTTTAGAGAATCAATGTGACAATGGTCTAGAGTTCGTTAGTCATGAATTTGTACGTTGGGCAACTGAACACGATATTTGCGTTGAATATATTCAACTAGGCAAACAACAACAGAATGCATGCATTCAACGCTAAATAGAACTATCCATTATATTTAGCTGTGACATTACAATCATGAAAGACCTCAATAAGAAAATAAAAGGAAATCCTCCCCTTATAGCAGCTTAACCACTATTTTAAATTTTAGTTTTTTATTGGAATTTCTTAGGAATAAGTAATAAACTGAATATTCTATAAAAATTGTAATAATATTTATATGGATTTTACCAAATATTATTAAAATTTTTTTATTTAAATAATTGGTAAATATTGAATAAATATAAAACATTAACTTAAGCACTAATTAAATATTATAAATTAATTTTTTAAAATATTTATTATTATATTTACAAGTTTGGTGTAAAATATTTAATAAAATCAATGATATGAGTTGTTGACATGGATTTTTGTTTTCTGCTAACATTTATTTTTTTTAAATTGAGAAAAGTATGAATAAAGATGGATTTTTAAGTCACGAATTCAATTTGTCAGCTGAAAAATTACGTGAAATTTCGAAAGCAATTCAAAAAAATGGAGATTATATCGATCTAGCAATAGCAGCATATTGTAAAGACATAGCTGCACACTCATATAATTATGATTTTAAATTGAAGATTTCATATAAAGTGTCTTGATCTGAAATAGATTGCCAGAGCGAGTAATTTTTTCATAAATTAAAGGTGATTGCTTAGGCGGTCACCGAATTCAATAATAATAAAG
>NZ_VPCW01000028.1:0-30992 GCF_013418015.1 Acinetobacter sp. YH12211 | reverse complement strand
TAGCTCTGTCACTGATATTCAAACCTGAAATAGCACCATATTTAGCCCACACCTCGCTACGAATACGACCAAGTAAAACAGCTTGTTTCTCAAGCTGTTTGTACTTTTGCACATTCAAGTTTTTACAATGGTGGATGCGTGTTAGTTTCAAAAGTTATTCCTTGATGTTCACTAATTCTTTAACTTTTTCTTTGTATTTTCTTAATCCGTAAAGTCGAGAGGAAAAACAATGAATAATCGCTAACAAGTCTTGTGTTACTTCTTCCGTTGGGGAAAGAGATTCTTGATTCATAATAATAACTTTACAACCATGTCTTTCAGCAAAAGATTCAAACCACTCAAAACCAAAACGCACCAAACGGTCTTTGTGAGCGATGACAAGCATTGAAACTTTACCCATTTCAATATCAAGAAAAAGCTGATTGAATTTCTTTCTTTTATAATTCAAACCACTTCCAACCTCTGACACCCAATCATCAACAGCATAGCCATTTACAGTACAAAAAGTTTCTAAAGCTGACACCTGATTAGCTAAATCGGGCTTTTGAGCAACACTAGATACCCTTGAATAAACAATTACTGATGATTTAGCTTCCGTTGCTTTTATACCGATATATTCAAGGTATTGATCGTGCGTGTAGTATCTACGATTTTTAGGATTTCGACATGCAACCAAAATACCTTCGGCATCCCATCTTTGTAGAGTTTTAACCGACTTCCCAATCATTTCACCGAATTTAGCAGGAGAATACATTAATCAATCTCCGCTAACTTCTTGAAATCCTCAAGTGTATAGTCTTTAAATATGGATTCATCACAATATATGGCTAGATCATTGTCTTCATCCCATCCACAGATAGGGCATGTATAAGGGGATGATGCGACTCCTAGCTGATTATATTTTAATAAAATATCGTCACAAACCTCATAAAGTTCTGAATCCTCATGATGATCAACAACTTCAAGGAAAATTAGTTCACTAATATTTTCTGCAAATTTTTTGTATTTTTCAGGCACTTCTAGTTGATATGGCTCTACTAAATCATCTAGTTTTTTAGCGCAAGCATCACCAAAAATCTCTAATAATTTTTCCTCATATTCTTGACAGCGCATACCTTGTCCTGAAACGTGAGTACATTCAGAAAAGCCTGTATTTGCATTAATAAAATCAGCATAGGTGGGGCATTTATCGGAGAGTGATTGATTTGTTTTTTCAGGGTACGAAGAACAATCATAGCCTAAATCTACAATATCGATTTCATAGAAATCATTCTTTGACCACTCACCATAGACCCATGATGCAAATTCCTTAATAAACCCATCTTTATTTTCAGGGGATACAAAATAAGCAAGGTCTTGCTCTACTTTCTTTAAGCTTTCAGCCAAGTATTTCATTGCAAGTTTTTTTAAAATTTAATACCTAAATTGTATATGTTTGACTATATCTGTCAAAATAATTATTTGCTATAAATCACTCCTTAAACACAGGACATCTTGACTCTGATGTTCACTATAGGCATGTGAGATTGACTAGATCTTGACCAAAAAAATCAATATCATTGACAAATGACGACAAAAATAAACCGATAACACATGCAACAATTCAAAGAATATACGGGCTCGGTCTATGGTGGCTTAGGGCATTTATTGATGTGCTATTACCAAGCAAAAAAGCTGCCCATTCCAGAAAAATTACATCAGATTCAAAATCTGGAACGTTTTGATTATGCCCTCTGGCGTGACTTGCTCAGCACTTTGGAGCAACAATTACCACAACCTGCTTTGGGTTTGGAAATTGCCAAATACGTGCAGCCCAAACATTTAGGCATCATTGCGTATTTAGCCTTGTCCTGTGATCATCTGGGTGAAGCATTACAGCGTTACCACGATTTTCATCGCTTGATTTACGATGGTGGCCCGTTGCAAGTCGAAGCACAAAACGATTATTTATCCATTCGTTGGTCAGAATTGCCCGTGCACATGACCACACAATTAACCGATGAAATTGCCATTGCTTTAATGATGGAATTTTTGAAGCACTTTATGCAGTTTGAGGATATTTGCCTGCACGAAGTACATTTTCATCATCCTGCACCCAAAAATATTGCACTGTATGAGCAGTATTTTCATTGTAAAGTGCGCTTTTCTCAGCCAATTACCCAAGTGTTGTTGCCTGTTTCCGAACTGGCAAAACCTTTTCATCAGGGCGATCAAACCTTACAGCATTTATTGTTGCAACAGGCGCAAGCCTTACTGGAAAAGCTACCGAATAGCACCCAAACCGATCAGCGTTTACAGCAAGCCATTTTGACGGGGCTGCAAAAAAATATGTATCAAATTGAACATATTGCTCAGCAATTACATATTTCTGTACGTCAGTTGCAACGTCATTTGCAACAGCAAGGCACGACCTACCAAAAACGCATGCAGGAAGTACGCTGTTTATTGGCAGAACAATATTTACAAGAACCACATTTAAGTCTGCAAGAAATTGCGCTATTGCTGGGTTATTCAGAACAAAGTGCCTTTCAGCGTGCGTTTAAACAATGGACGCAGCACACACCACAACAATGGCGGATGCAACGTGCTTCATGATTGCTTCTTTTTACTTTAATTTATGTTAAATTCATCACAATATCGATCTAAAATGCGATAAATTTAATTGAAGTTTGATCAATTAACTCAAAAAATAAGCACTGGAGAATCAAATTGAATAAGTATTTCGCAGAACTGGCTGGCACATTCTAGCTGGTATTTGGTGGTTGTGGTAGTGCGGTATTGGCTGCAGCTTTTCCTGAATTGGGCATTGGTTTTGTGGGGGTATCCCTCGCGTTCGGTCTGACCGTATTAACCGCGGTCTATGCACTTGGGCACATTTCAGGTGGTCAATTTAACCCTGCAGTCAGTATTGGTTTGTGGGCAGGTGGACGTTTTGAAGCCAAAGAACTCGCACCGTATATTATTTCACAAATTATTGGTGCGACTCTGGCCGCACTGGTGTTGTATCTGATTGTACAGGGTCAGGCAGGTTTTGCAGGCACAGGCGGTTTCGCGACCAACGGTTATGGTGATTTATCTCCAGGAAAATATGCCCTCAGTTCAGTATTATTGATTGAAGTGGTACTCACTGCTGGCTTTTTGATGGTGATTATGGGTGCAACCGCCAAACGTGCACCTGCAGGTTTTGCTCCAATTGCAATTGGTTTGGCACTGACCTTAATCCATCTGATCAGTATTCCTGTAACCAATACTTCCGTGAACCCTGCACGTAGTACAGGTGTGGCGTTCTTTGCTGAAACTGCAGCACTCAGCCAGCTTTGGGCTTTCTGGGTTGCACCGATTGTAGGTGCGGTGATTGGTGCGGTGCTGTATCGCGCTATGGCAAAAGCTGAAGACTGATCTTCAAAACTTTAAATCCACAGCTTTTCAAGATGTCTGGGATTTATCTAAAAACACACAAAACAACAAAGCCCGTTCAAGCGTTTGAGCGGGCTTTTTAATGGCTTAGATGAGCAGATTAAAGTAGATTTAATATCTTGAGATGGCATCCATTATAAAAATGGATTTTCAATTTCACCCGCTTCGGGACGATCTAACTTTTCAGGCAGATTCGGAGTCTGCTCCAAAGTTGCAACAACTTCATTCAAAAAAGCCTGTAGTGCTTTGGCTGCCTGTAAACCCGCCTGATCTTTGCTGATTTGCAGATTGCCATACACATTGATGCAATCTAAATCATTTTCTAAGGTTAAGTCATGAATCGCATGTGATTCAGTCCCATTTTGAAACGGTTTAAACATTGAATTCACCTTAGCATGAAGGATGCAATATCCATCATCTTAACCCAGTTTAAGATTTCAACAACTGTAAAATATATTGCAATAAAGCTTCAATCAATTGCTTCACAATTGCATCTTGGGTATCTGCATCAATGCTAGCACCCGATGCAGGACTACTGCCTGAGCGTTTAAATTCGGTTTGCAAGGCTTGTAATTGCTCAGCAGATACATCTTCTGCGCACTGGCTTTCTGCATCCCAATGTGAGTAGGCAATCGGTGTATTGGCTTTTACAGCATTTGCAGTCAAAGGCAATTTATAGGTATTGCGCTTTTGTTCTTCACTTAATTGTGGGAATAAATTAATGCCCAACTGTTCTTCTAAATAGCAGACACTCACCACTTGCACCTGTAACGAGTCGTTATTGGGCGCGTAATAAGCCCCTATCGCGCCTGTTTTGGGCATATACACAGCTTTATACACCGCAGTCGGCACAATAACGCCCTGCCCAATGGTTTTTAGACGCTTGGCATTAAAACTTGGCCCCGTAATCACATACACATCTTGCTTTTGCTTAGTCACCACCGCTCGGGTGGCTTCTTCAAGTTCACGCCAGACCTGCTGATTATTTTTAGGGGCTTGCGGCACCATATTTGCCAAAGAAAAACTGTCAAACTGGGCTGCCAAGTTGGTCATGTCGGCATTCGGTGCCATGTGTCCACGGTCATAACCCGAACCACGATAATCCAGCAAAGTCGCACGATGCTCGGCTTTGACGCGCGGTTCTTCGTGAAAGTTATCTTCACGTGGAATCCGCTGACTCAAACGCGCTGGTGTTAAGGCTTCTGCCACCCATAACGGGGTTTTGGATACCCCTGAATACATCACATTAAAGTCATTAAAACACAGCGGATAGCTGTCTTTTTGCAGGCTATTTTTCAGTAAATAGGGCGGCGTTTCTCGATAGAACTGGGTTAGGCAAGCACTATTTCCTGAACTCGGCACCAGTGAAGTCCACTGGCTAATTTTTTCTTGACCAAAAGCAATCACAAAACTCCCTGTTGCCACTACACCGAGTAGCACTTTCAAGCTGTTTTGATTGAAAATTTGAGTCCAAATGTTGTTGGAATTGCGCCGTTTTCTTGCCATAACCGTTACTGTGACTTCGCTCTAAATCCGCAGAGTTTGCCCGAGCTTAACAATCCACTCACAGCTTGTATATGAAGCACCTCTTGTTCGTCTAACAATTAAACAAAACCCGCGCCATAACACCACAAAAGCCATACACAGCCTGAGTTTTAAGCACTTTTGACATCAGTCTAGATCAAGTTTGGTAGATTTGATTGCATCCGTTTTAGCGAATCTGCCAAGCTAAATACACCTTAAAGACATCGCTCAGCGACACCCAAGCGCATTGCGCTGCTCTAGCTGGATGTCATTGACGATTTAAATTGGTTTTAACTTTATTTTTGCGATTTTTGATGGAGAAATACATGCGTTTTCATCTTTTTGCTTGTGCTTTGGTTGGTAGCAGTATCAGCATTTCTGCCTTTGCCGAACCACCCATTCAAGCAGGTGATACTTTAGAAAGTTTATCTAAAGTCAAAATAAGCACCACGATTAATGGGCAAGCAGGCTCACTACAAGAATTAATCGCCAATGGTCAGATACGCATTGTACCGAGTACAGATACAAACTTAACAAGTCCAGCAGAAAATATAGCGCAACAGCCTGCAAACCAAATTTCAGCCGAACAAGCCAATCTGGCTCAAGACAATGTACCGATGACGATGCCTGTCGGGACTGAATCCGAACTGCAACACGCAGCGCAGGCAGAGCAAGTGAGCGAACAACACATACAAGCCACCTCTGCGCCATTATTGTCATCTTCAGCCGATTTACCTGTAAATGCTGGCGATGATGTGGATGTCACCGCAGAAGCGCTAAATGCTGCACCACAAAACCCTGCTGCATCTGAACAAGCAGCAGTCAATCTGCCCACGACTGAACGGCTTGAAACCACAGCACCTGCGGCACAGGGCGCAGATGTAAACGATATAGATTTAAGCCATCTACAACCAAGTGATACGGAACAATAAGATCTGTTTAAGACCAATCTTGAGCTAAAAATAAAAAACCAGCACTTTATAATGCTGGTTTTTTAAAATCTATTGAGCAGTTTTTAAATTTCGATTTGACTACCCAATTCCACCACACGGTTGGTTGGAATTTGATAGAAATCACTCACAGGACTGGTATTGCGCTGCATTGAAATAAACAGTTTTTCACGCCACGGTGACATGCCATCGCCCACCGTATGCACAATTCGATCACGCGAAATAAAGAAGCTCATTTGCATCATATCGAATTCAAACTCAAGCTGTTCATAGGCTTGTTTCAAGGCATTTGGAATATTTGGCTGATCTTTAAAACCGTAATACATGGCAATCCGATAAAAACGATCATCCAGTTTTTCGACTTGAATCCGATCTTGCTGCGCCACAAATGGAATATCACGCGTGATGACCGTTACCATGATATTGCGTTCATGTAAGACCTTGTTGTGCTTAATATTATGCAACATGGCATGTGGCACAATGTTAGGCGTACCTGTCAAGAAAATCGCATCGCCAGGGACAAATTTGGTTTCATTGCCCATACTAATACTGTGAATGAATAGGTCTATCGGCAAGGCATCTTTTTCCAAACGATTGAAAACCAATGCACGACCATCTTTCCACGTCATTAAAATGGTATACATGATGGCGCCAATTAAAATTGGCACCCATCCCCCTGACACAATTTTGAGCGAGGTCGAAGCCACAAAAATTAAATCTAGGGTTAAAAATGGCACTGCAAAAAGGGCAACTTTCCACATCGGCCAACGCCAAAAACCATAGGCTAGCACTGAAATTAAAATCGTGCCACACAGCATGGTCATGGTCACTGCCACGCCATAAGCACTGGCAAGTCTGGCACTATTTTCAAATAATAAAATTAAGATAAGCACCGAAATAAATAAGGCCCAGTTAATGAATGGCAAATAGATTTGACCACGTTCAACATCGGACGTGTGACGTACAGTCAGGCGTGGTAAATAACGCAATTGAATGGCCTGATTGACCATTGAAAATACCCCTGTGATCACCGCTTGAGAAGCGATCACCGCTGCAGCTGTGGCTAAACCAATCATCGGGTATAAGCCCCATTCAGGCACCAACATATAGAACGGATTTTCAATCGCTGCAGGGTTACGTAGCAATAATGCCCCTTGTCCTGCGTAATTCAATAACAAGCAAGGTAAGACAATCAAAAACCACGCGAGGCGAATAGGCATCCGCCCAAAATGCCCCATATCGGCATAGAGTGCTTCGCCACCCGTCATGGTTAAAATCACCGCACCCATGGTGAGAAATGCAACAAAGGGTTGCTCTACTACAAAGTTAAACGCCCAGTGTGGACTGACCATGGCCAATACAAATGGGGTTTGGATGATACTGAGCAGCCCTGCACCGCCAATGGCTAAAAACCACAGCAAAGTCAGTGGGCCAAAAAATTTGCCCATAGTGCCTGTACCATGACGCTGCACAATGAACAGTCCTGCCAAAATACCAATGGAGAGCGGTACGAGCCATTGATTAAAGATAGGCGTGGCAATACTTAGTCCTTCAATGGCAGACAATACTGAAATGGCGGGGGTGATAATGCCATCGCCAAAGAACAGGGATGCACCAATAAAGCCAAGTGCGATCAGGAAGATTTTTTTGTCTTCGGCAATACGGGTGGTGCGCAGGTTCAATGCCAATAATGACATGATCCCGCCTTCGCCATTGTTATCGGCACGCATAATAATGGTGACGTATTTGAAGCTGATGGTGAGCATCATGCACCAGAAAATTAGGGATAAAATTCCCAATACACTGGCTTGGGTAATTGCAAGATGCGCCGTTAAAAAAGTTTGTCTGAAGGCATACAGAGGACTGGTTCCGATATCCCCAAATACAACTCCGAGTGCAGCCAAGGTAATGACGGGTAAGGCTGCTTTTTTTGCAGTACTTTGCATAGGTGTCTTCGATTTAGACGGTATTTTTGAGAATCATAGCACTACGCTGAAAGTTTTTCTCTAAATCAAATTTTTCAACTTGGCTTTGTACTATTTTTTGGTTATTATCCACCGCCTATGGTGAAGTGTCCGAGTGGCTGAAGGAGCACGCCTGGAAAGTGTGTATACGTTAATAGCGTATCGAGGGTTCGAATCCCTCTTTCACCGCCAAATTAGTTGTTTACGGTATTATCCCGTAGTGTTAAGGGCTTGAATCTAAAGGGTTTAGGCCTTTTTTATGTTTAATGCAATCCACTTTATCTATTGCAAGCTTGATCTAGTTGGGGTTATAACTAGGGGTATAATAAATTACCCCCAAAACTATACCCCCAATTCTGTGGAATCATTGCAATGCTTACAGATGCTCAAGTCAGAAAAATAAAACCATCGGAAAAGAAAGCCAAATAATTACCTATGATCGAAATCTAGCACATATCACGGCTGGCGGGCTTGGTTATCGTGAATTCTAAAAGTTGAACCCATATAGGGGAAAGCCCCCTACTCACTTAGGTATGATTTATTCAAATCACCATTCATCTATTACTATTAAAACATATTCGTCCTTCTATGTATTTCTTATTAGTGGCGGGTTTTCCCGCTGCGGACAACTTCACACTATTGGATTTATGGGTACAGATACAATCAAAGCCTAAGAATCTGAAAGAAGCATATCGCCTGCATTAGACTGATAGCTATTCAGCTCATGTTGATTTTTACCCATTTTATCGACATGACATCCTGAATATGTTTATGTCATCGACATGACAACTCTCTCATGTCGATTTTTGTCAGTTTTATCGACATGAAAGCCCGAATATGTTTATGCCATACAGCTAAAGGAATAAGACAATATTCCTTTTAGGTTTTAAGCACATCAACAACCTGAACGCTAAATGTCACATCCTAAAGCGAATTAGCTTTTTAAAAAGGTCATAATCAGCCAACCACCCACCCAATAAAAAAACCGCTGCTCAATCTTCCAGATCAACACAGCGGTTTTAAACTCATCTTTTACAGATCAGTCACATCTTACATTTTCTTTTCTTCAATATTTAACGCATTGATTGCCAATACCGCCTGAGTACGATTTTGCACACCCAATTTACGGAAAATTGCGGTCACATGCGCTTTAATCGTCGCTTCAGAAACATCTAATTCATAGGCAATTTGCTTATTCAACAAACCTTCTGCCACCATCATCAATACACGGAATTGCTGTGGTGTTAAAGACTGAATACGTTCAGCCAAAGCTGTTTCATCTGCAGCGCGAGGGTCAAAGTTAACATTCGCAGCCAAGTTTGGCGGCAACCAAATCTCACCTTCTAAAACTTGACGAATTGCTTCACCAATATGGCTCGGATGTGCCGATTTTGGGATATAACCCATCGCCCCATGCGCAATTGAACGTTGAATAATCGATGCTTCTTCGTGAGCGGACACCACAATAATTGGGATAGATGGATATTGCGCACGCACATGCACCAATGCAGAAAAGCCCGATGCCCCTGGTAAATTCAAGTCCAATAAAACAAGATCAGGCTCAGGTCCATTTTCCAAACGTTCGTACAATTCATTAACTGCAGCAGTTTCATGAATTTGAGCTTGCGGTAAGCTATAACGAACCGCCTGAATTAAGGCATGGCGAAACAGCGGATGATCATCAACGATTAATATATTCATAACAGACGTGAGAGATCTTGGGCACAGTTGTTATATTCTAACCACACAAAGACAATTAAGGATATGCAAGACATGACTTTTTTGCATTTATTGTGCAATTAATCACAGAAAAGCGTTTATTTTTTATGTTTTCAGCGCTCAGTCAAAAAGGTTGATCATTTTGTGGATTTTTTAATCAGTTTTATTTTACAACCAAAACGCTCAAAACAAGATGTAATATGAAATAGAAAATATCCCAAGATAAGGGTTTATATCCGTACCGATTCAGACAAACTCAGCAACAAAGCAGGACAAGCGTTTGATATACCCCGGGCATGGTCGCAACAGTCGATATTAAAACGGGTGAAAAAACGGTGTTGGATTATCTGATCAAACCATTCAACAAAGCCAAAGAAGCCTTACGTGAGCGCTAAACAGAAATTCTCTTATACCTGAATTTAATGAATTATCTCATCTCTGATTCTTGCCTTCTCCCAAAACCCAACTGGGCTCAAGTGAAGGCGAGAATGAGGGCGATAATATCCTATGCCCTCTACAGTTTTATTTTTCACAGATTTTGCATTTCATCTTAATTGCCTAAACAATCTACAGCAACGCAGCAAATCCTCCTTTTCACCTCTTTCCAAGCCTGATGACACTGTGTATAACCATAAGTCACGCAATGAAAATGATAAGCATAGGCAAAACAGGTAAAAAACCGTTAGACTATGCATCTCTCTCATTCAATGTCGTTTCAGACAAATAAGAAGGTGAAGGTTGATGCCGCTCAATACTGTCGAAGAGCTTGTAGCAGATATCCGTGCAGGAAAAATGGTCATCCTCATGGATGATGAAGATCGTGAAAATGAAGGTGATTTAGTCATTGCCGCAACCCACGTTCGCCCTGAAGATATCAACTTCATGATCACACACGCGCGTGGTCTTGTTTGCTTAACCTTAAGTCGTGACCGTTGCCAGCAATTAAACCTACCGTTAATGGTTGATGCCAATGGTGCACAACACGGTACGAACTTTACTTTGTCGATTGAAGCTGCTGAAGGCATTACCACGGGTATTTCTGCCGCAGAACGTGCGCATACCATTCAAACCGCTGTCGCTGCACATGCCAAGCCTGCCGATATTGTTCAGCCTGGGCATATTTTCCCACTCATGGCACAGCCAGGTGGTGTATTGCACCGTGCAGGACATACCGAAGCAGGTTGTGATCTTGCCCGTTTGGCAGGTTTAGAGCCTGCATCGGTAATTTGTGAAATCATCAATGAAGACGGCACGATGGCGCGTCGTCCAGATTTAGAAATTTTTGCTGAAAAGCACGGGTTAAAAATTGGTACTATTGCCGATTTAATCCACTATCGCATGACCAATGAACAAACTGTAGAGCGTTTGGATCAGCAAAGCATCGACACCGAATATGGTACTTTTGACTTATATCGCTACCGTGAACTGGGGAACCCAGACATTCACTTGGCATTGGTCAAAGGCGAGCCGAAAGAAGGCGTTACCACAGTACGTGTGCATGGTTTTAATCCAACCCGTGATTTGCTGAAGCTGAAAAAAGCAGATGGTTCGGCAACTTGGAATTTAGACCGTGCTTTAAAAGAAATTGCCAACAGTGAACGTGGTGTTTTGGTCTGGATTGGTCAAGCTCAATTGCAAGACTTGGGCCCTGCTCTAGACAGCCTTAAATCCCCGAAACAAGGCAA
Source organism: Acinetobacter sp. YH12211 (assembly GCF_013418015.1). NCBI lineage: Bacteria > Pseudomonadati > Pseudomonadota > Gammaproteobacteria > Moraxellales > Moraxellaceae > Acinetobacter > Acinetobacter sp. YH12211. The sequence continues at coordinate 19,733 of NZ_VPCW01000028.1, read as the reverse complement.
AGCCAATGCTGCATTGTCACAGCAATACCAAACCATTGGCGTGGGTGCACAAATTTTACGTGATTTAGGCGTTGAAAAAATGAAGCTACTCAGCTCACCATTACGTTTCAATGCTTTATCAGGCTTTAACTTAGAAGTGGTGGAATATATCACCGCAGATCCAACATCAGAGAAATAATCGAGGTTGCTATGGCAATTCGCCGTATTGAAGGTTTATTACATCTCGCTAGCGAAGGCCGTTATGCGATTTTAGTCGGTCGTTTTAATAGTTTTGTGGTTGAGCATTTGCTTGATGGCGCAATTGACACATTGAAACGTCATGGCGTATCAGAGGATAATATCACCGTTGTTCATGCACCAGGCGCTTGGGAACTTCCTGTTGTGGCTAAAAAATTAGCTGCATCGAATGGTTATGACGCGATTATTGCACTCGGCGCAGTAATACGCGGTAGCACACCACATTTTGACTTTGTTGCAGGCGAATGTGCCAAAGGTTTAGGCGTGGTGGGTTTAGATACAGGCTTACCTGTGATTAACGGTGTATTGACTACGGATAGTATTGAACAAGCGATTGAACGCTCAGGAACAAAAGCAGGTAATAAAGGAAGTGAAGCTGCCTTAACTGCAATTGAAATGGTTAACTTGTTAAAGGCTATTTAACGCTATGTCGCAAACACTTCAAGCAACTTATGCAGCAAAACGTAAAGCACGTCGTTTTGCTGTGCAAGGTATTTATGAATGGCAGATGAGCCACAATCCAGTACATGAAATTGAAGCACGTACCCGTGTGGAAAATGCCATGCACAAAGTGGATCTCGGCTATTATCATGAATTGTTGACTCAAGTGGTTGCCAATCATGAAGCATTGGATGCATTACTGGTGCCTGTTCTTGATCGTGACATTCAAGCCCTCGATGGTGTTGAACTCGCCACCTTACGTTTAGGTGCTTATGAGTTAGAACAACATCTGGAAATTCCATACCGTGTGGTATTGGATGAAGCGATTGAATTGGCAAAACACTTTGGTGGTGCAGACAGCCACAAATACATCAATGGTGTATTAGACCGTCTTGCCAACAGCTTACGTGCAGCAGAAAAGCAACAAAGCAACTAATTCAAAGTATTGAGTCGATTGTTGTATGGCTGAGTTTTCCATTATTGAGACCTATTTCAACAGACCGCGTCCCGATGCAGTCGATTTAGGTGTCGGTGATGACTCAGCTCTGCTCACCCCTCCGCCGCAACAACAATTGGTCATTTGTGCCGACACTTTAGTCGCTGGACGACATTTCCCCCTCGATACCAACCCACATGCGATTGGTTGGAAATCGGTTGCGGTCAATTTATCTGACATTGCCGCCATGGGTGCCACCCCACACAGTATATTATTGGCATTGAGCCTACCCCAAATTGATCACGACTGGCTCAAAGGGTTTAGTCAGGGTTTACATGATTGTTGCGATCAATTTGGGGTAAGTTTAATTGGTGGAGATACCACACAAAGCCCGCATCTCACCATTTCCGTTACCGCCTTAGGCTGGATTGAACAAGGACATGCCATTCCACGTTCAGGCGCGCAAGTCGGTGATTATATTTGCGTCAGCGGACAAGTCGGTGATGCCGCTTTTGGTTTAGATCATCTCGATCATCCTTTAAAACAACGTCTCGACTACCCAACACCACGTTGTCAACTTGGACAACAACTCAAAGGTCTGGCTTCAAGCATGATTGATGTTTCAGATGGCTTGGCACAAGATTTAGGGCATATTCTCAAAGCCTCTCAGGTCGGTGCTTGTATTGAACTCAGCCAACTGCCTATAGATGCTGCATTAACCGAATTACCACAACAAAAGCAGTGGCAATATGCCTTGGCAGGTGGCGATGACTATGAGTTATGCTTTACAATAAGCCCACAAAATTATCAGCAGCTTTTGCAAAAACCGCTGAATACCCCTATTCATATTATTGGCAAAATTAACAATCAAAACCGCTTAAGCTTTGAACAGAATGGCGTAGATCGTTCACTTCATTTTCATGGATACCAACACTTTGCAAAAACCCGCGATTAATTTCAAAGCCATGTCTTGGACTGACCGACTGATTGTATGCTGTGGTGTTGGCTTCGGTTCAGGTCTACTACCCAAAGCTCCCGGTACCTTTGGTTCGGCCTTTGCCCTACTGTTCATTCCCATTTGGTTCGCGCTTGGTTTCATTCCAAGCCTTTTTGCCATTGCCATCATGTCCCTCGTTGGCATATATATCTGTGGACGTACTGCACAGGTTATGGGCGTACATGATGATGGTCGTATTGTTTGGGATGAATTTGCAGGACAATCGATTACCTTTTTACCCCTGATTTTTATCAATCAAATCAGCTGGGTCTGGGTAATTGTGGGTTTTGCCCTATTCCGACTATTTGATGTGTGGAAACCTTGGCCAATACGTGTCATTGATCGTCAGGTCGAAGGTGGTTTTGGCATCATGCTGGACGATATTATTGCGGGTCTTTGGGCCGCATTATGTATTTATATTTATTTATCTTTTACTTTGGTTTAGCCATCACTAGGATTCAACATGTCTACCACCGTGATTATTCTTGCAGCAGGTAAAGGCACGCGCATGCGTTCAAATTTACCAAAAGTATTACAACCTCTTGCAGGACGCCCACTCTTGGGTCACGTGATTAATACCGCAAAAAAATTACAAGCAGATCATATAATTACCATTTACGGTCATGGCGGTGCTTTGGTGCAAAATGCGTTTGCGCATGAACAGGTACAGTGGGTCGAACAAGCTGAACAGTTGGGCACAGGTCACGCAGTCAAAGTGACTTTGCCTGTTTTACCACGTGAAGGTGTATCACTGATTTTATCGGGAGATGTACCTTGTATTACAGAGCAAACTTTACAAAAGCTACTCGATGTTTCACGTGAAACCCAAATTGGCTTGGTGACACTTACCCTTGCTGATGCCACGGGTTATGGTCGTATTGTACGTGAAAACGGTAAAATTCAAGCGATTGTTGAACATAAAGATGCGTCTGAAGCCCAGCGTCAAATTCAGGAAATTAACACGGGTATTTACTGCGTCAGCAATGCCAAATTACATGAATGGCTGCCAAAACTGAGCAATAACAATGCGCAGGGTGAATATTACCTGACCGATATTGTGGCGATGGCAATTGCCGATGGCTTAGAAGTTGCATCGGTAGAACCTCAACTGGCTTTTGAAGTAGAAGGCGTGAATGACCGTGTGCAATTGGCTGCATTAGAACGCGAGTTCCAGAACTTCCAAGCCAAGCAACTCATGCAACAAGGTGTGCATTTAATTGACCCAACCCGTTTTGATTTACGTGGTAATCTCACTGCAGGTAAAGACGTTCGCATTGATATTAACGTAATTATTGAAGGCGATTGCGAACTGGGTGATGGCGTAGAAATTGGTGCAGGTTGTATCCTCAAAAACACCAAAATTGCTGCGGGCACTAAAGTTCAGCCGTATAGCGTATTTGACCAAGCGGTTGTAGGTGAAGCTGCGCAAATTGGTCCATTCTCACGTTTACGTCCGGGCGCGGTATTGGCCAATGAAGTGCATATTGGCAACTTTGTTGAAGTGAAAAACAGTCAAATTGGTTTAGGCTCCAAAGCCAACCACTTTACCTACTTAGGTGATGCCGAAGTGGGTGCAGGCAGCAATATTGGTGCAGGTACGATTACTTGCAATTATGATGGTGCCAATAAATTTAAAACCATTATTGGTGACCAAGTCTTTATTGGTTCAAATAGTTCATTGGTTGCACCTGTCACCATTGCCAATGGTGCAACGGTAGGCGCAGGCTCGACCATTACCCGTGATGTTGCAGAACAGTGTTTAGCTGTGGAACGTTCTAAACAGTTCACTAAAGAAAATTATCAACGTCCACAGAAATTGAAAAAATAAGAGGAAGTTCCTATGTGCGGTATTGTCGGTGGCGTTGCAGAACGTAGTATTACCAATATCCTCATTGAAGGTTTAAAGCGTTTAGAATATCGCGGTTATGATTCCGCAGGTTTGGCATTGATTAGTCAAGGTCAGGTCTTGCGTGAGCGTCGTGTCGGTAAAGTAGCAAATCTTGAGCAAGCAGTACTAGATTCTCAAGTCACAGGTTCACTCGGTATTGCCCATACACGTTGGGCAACACATGGCAAACCGACAGAAAACAATGCACATCCGCATATTTCTGGCAATGTTGCTGTCGTACACAACGGTATTATCGAAAATTATCAAGAACTGAAAGATGAGCTAGAAGCTTTAGGCTATATGTTCAGCTCTCAAACGGATACTGAAGTGGTTGCGCACTTGGTCAACCATGCTCTTAAAACTGCACCGAATTTATTGGTTGCGGTACAGCAAGTCGTGCCTCAACTGAAAGGTGCTTATGCTCTGGGAATTATCCATACCGATTATCCAGATGAATTGATCACGGTACGTGAAGGTTCTCCTTTGGTGATTGGTGTCGGTATTGGCGAAAACTTTATCAGTTCAGACCAATTGGCGTTATTGCCGATCACCAACCGTTTTATGTATTTGGAAGAAGGTGATATCGCCCGCTTAACCCGCGACAGCATTGAAGTTTTTGTAAACGGTCAAACGGTTGAACGCCCTGTAAAAGAGTTGGATGCAACTGTAAGCAATGCATCGAAAGGTGAATATAAACACTACATGCTCAAAGAAATTTATGAGCAGCCTGAAGCAATTCAACAAACCATTTCACAAGCATTAAATGGCAACGCTTTACGTGAAGATTTCCTGAAAGATGCTGAACTTGATTTTGCCAACATCCAACAGGTACAGATTATTGCCTGCGGTACCAGCTACCATGCAGGGATGATTGCAAAATATTGGTTTGAACAGCTGATTAACTTGCCATGTCATGTGGAAATTGCCAGCGAATACCGTTATCGTACCCCAGTCATTGTGAATAACACGTTGTATGTGTGCATTTCACAATCTGGCGAAACTGCAGATACTTTAGCTGCGTTACGTGATACACAAAAACGTGCTGCTGCAAAAGGTTTAGATATCACAACCATGACCATTTGTAACGTGGCAACGTCGTCAATGGTACGTGAAACCAACCATAGTTTGTTAACGCTTGCGGGTCCTGAAATTGGTGTGGCATCGACCAAAGCCTTTACGACACAGTTGGCAGCATTAATGCTGTTGGTGCTCAAAATTGGTCAGGTGAAAAATGCAATTGCAGCGACAGAAACAGCGGAAATTATTGCAGACTTGTGGCACACACCAAAAGTAATTTTAGATACTTTGCAAAATGATACGGCAATTTTACGTTTGTCTGAATTGTTTGTAGAGAAAAATCACTGCTTGTTCTTGGGTCGTGGCACACAATTCCCAATTGCCTTGGAAGGTGCTTTGAAACTGAAAGAAATTTCATATATTCACGCAGAAGGTTATGCTGCGGGTGAATTAAAGCACGGCCCATTGGCATTGGTAGACAATGACATGCCTGTGGTGATTTTAGCACCGCAAGATGACATGCTGGATAAACTGAAATCCAATATGGAAGAAGTACAGGCACGTGGTGGTGAGCTGTTTGTATTTGCAGATGAACACAGCGGCATTCCTGCAGATAAAGAGCGTCAGCATGTGGTTTATGTACCGCAAGTCAGCGCGTTGCTTGCGCCAATTGTGTATAGCATTCCTGTGCAGTTGTTGTCTTATCATGTGGCAGTTTTGCGCGGTACTGATGTCGATCAACCTAGAAACTTGGCAAAAAGCGTAACAGTGGAATAATGTTGATTAAATTCAATTATTTAAATGTAGTCAGACAATAAAGTCTCACACCAAACAATAAAGTGTCATACTAAACAAAAAAGTATCATACTAGATTGTTTGTTTTATGAACACCTGTTATGCTCATTTCAAATGAACACAACAGGTGTTTTTTATGCTATCAGTCCAACAACAGCAAAAATGGATCAAAGATGGCCGAGGCGATGGTGAGTTATCATCATATAAACCGTGGTTGACTGTTCGGGATCTATCATCACTTGGTCGCTCTCATCGAGTTTACGGCCATAAAACGAAGCGGACACATCATCTACTCTCTGACTTAGAGCTCGCTATTTTCTTAATTTTAGAATGGAATCCTCTGATTCAAGATATACGAGAACAATTCCCTCTTCGGATAGAACAAACTGAAGAAATCGCCCATTTAACTTGTATTCCACACCCTGCCGTTAGAGGCATTAAGCAGATAATGAGTACGGATTTTTATGTATTTAGTTCCGACGCTATGAATCCTCGATTTAGCATACAAGCTAAATACCAGAAAGATCTTGAAGATATCCGTACAATTGAGAAACTAGAAATCGAACGACGTTATTGGCAAAGCAAAGAAATCCCTTGGCAAATCATTACTGAACAAGAAATTCCTAAAGTGGTTTTTGACAACATTAAATGGTTATATCCTGCCATTAGAGATAATGATCACATCAATCTGTATGATCAAATTGAATTCTATGTAAAGCAATTCCATAAATATCCAAATTTATCCTTGATTAACTTAGCAAAAAAAATTGATTCATCTTATGACCTTGAGATAGGTACATCTCTATCAGAATTACGTGTACTTTTTGCTCAACGTTATTTTAAATTCAACCTAAAATTAAATTACAAAGATTTAGTCCCACCCAATATTCAATTAGGCAATCTAACGACTTGGGAGGAGGTTCGCTATGCTGCGAATCAATGATGTATATCAGTATCAAGATCTCTCGATTAGAATCCTCAAAATTTTATCTGAACATATTGTTTGGATTGATATCAATGATGTGAAAGCACTTCCTGAAATCATCAGCAAAACGGAATTATTTCATGCCATTGAATCTTTTGAGGTGTTTCGAATTGAAGATCCCTTTCAAGATATTGCCTTCATACAGCCCGAAAAAGATTCCACCTCTCAACGAAAAAGAGATGAAAATTACAATTTAATCAAAAATATAGTTGATCATGAACAGTTTTATATACCAAGTGCCCGATCCTCACTAATTAATGAAATTATAAATAGTAAGAAATCTACCAAACAGACAATATACCGCTTGCTTAGACAATACTGGCAAAGAGGGCAAACACCAAATGCTTTGATCCCTAACTACCAAAATTCAGGTGCAAAAGGGAGTAAAAAAGTTGCAAGTCAAAAATTAGGAAGAAAGCGCCTCTACAAAGAAGGTACTGGAGCTATTATTACACAGGAGATTGAACGCCTATTTCATCTCACGATTAGCAAATACTTATTATCAAATAAGAAACATACTTTAAAATATGCCAATCGGGAATTTCTAAAGCTATATCGCACACTTCACCCAGATATCCCTGAAAATGAATATCCTACACTACGCCAATTTCAGTATTTTTATCACCGAGAATACAATCAAGTAACTCGTTTACAGAAGCGATCAAACGACATTGAGTACTCTAAAGATTTACGCCAACTTCATTCTACTGTAAATACACAAGTTCTCGGCCCTGGTTCGCGGTATGAAATAGATGCCACCATTGCTGATATCTATTTAGTTTCCAATCTTGATCGAAGCCGAATAATTGGCCGACCAACAATTTACTTCGTCATTGATGTCTTTAGTCGTATGGTTACTGGCTTATATATTGGCTTAGAAAATGCTTCTTATAAAACAAGTATACAAGCACTTTATTGCGCTTTTACAGATAAAGTCGCTTTATGCAAAAAGTATGGAATAGATATTACTTATGAAAACTGGCCTTGTATCGGCTTGCCTGATGCGATTTTGGCTGACCGAGCCGAGTTATTTGGTCATCAAGTTGAAAATTTAGAAAAAAGTTTTTCGATAAGGCTTGAGAATGCACCACCCTATCGTGGTGATCTAAAGCCAATTGTTGAAAGCAGATTCAAATTAATACAAGCTGAATTTAAACCCTTTGCAAAAGGTGTGGTTCAAGATGTAATCACAAAAAAACGAGGTGGAAAGGACTACCGTCTAGATGCAACACTTAATCTAGATGAACTCACTAAAATTATTCTTTTATCAGTACTGAAATATAACCAATTTCACCAAATCAACAATTATGATCGTGATATCGATCTACCACATGACCTACCAGCCGTCCCAATGGCGTTATGGAACTGGGGAATACAGCATCGTACGGGGAAACTACGATCAGCTTCCGATAAGGCTGTTTATGTCGCATTATTGCCTAGAGAAAAGGCAACTTTATCAAATCGAGGTTTGAAAATTTTTGGTGTGACTTATACCTGCCCAGAATTATATGAAAAGGGTTGGCTACACCGCCAAAATACAATAAATCGACCCAAGTTTTTATATGCTGCCTATGATCCAAGTAATGCAGACAAAATTTATGTTTTCTATGAACAAAGTAGTCTGAAATATTGGGAAGCAACGATTTCCGACTATTCCCGTGAATTTAAAGGCTATAGTTTTTGGGAAGTTTGGCAAATCAATAGTGTTCAGAAAAAAACTATTGAAAAGCAAAATATAAAGAACAACTTAGCTCAATCTGAGTTAGAGCAGAAAATCATGGACATTATTCAACAAGCTAGTAGCGAAACACCATTGTCTACTCAAAGCCAGAAAAGTCGAATCTCTGAGATTAGGAGTAATCGAACCCACGAAAAAGAGCTTGAACGTTCTAAATTGAAAGGTACGACTTCCATTGTTAATGACACTGCTACAACGGTTATGAAACCCAAAATCACACAAGATGCTCAGAGCAATGTCATTCCTATGCCAAAGCGGAAGAAGTCATCTGACGAACTTGATGAGGATTTAAAGTTACGTTTCCCTCTATACCACGATTTACTCAGTGAAGATGATGAGCCATAACTTTATTCACGAATAAGGATGAATAGAATGAGTAATAAAGTCATTGTTAAGGAATATCAACCTAGTATTGGGCATTATGCTGGCAATCCATTCATTGAAGCATTACCCCCTATTTTGGATACGCCTGATATTATCAAAGCACTGAGAGGGAAAGTAAATTTCGATATTACAGACCAATCTCTACCAGCATCACAACGTATACACCTTATTCCTCAATTACTGAATATTTTTTTTCATCCAATTGAACGACATATTGAACTTTGGACAAAATTTTCAATTATGTTAAGACAAGGGTATGTCGGTCGAAATATATCAAATGGAGAATTGAACAAACATATTCAGAACGGTTATGAGCGAACAATGAAAGGAGATATTTCAGCTTTTAGGTATGAGCCTGCTCGATCAACAGCTCAAAGTATGAGTATTATCGGATGTTCTGGAATCGGTAAAACTACAACAATCAATAATATTCTCAGTGTATACCCACAAGTTATTTATCACGAAAAATATAACTTTACCCAAATTGTATACTTAAAAATTGACTGTCCTCATGACGGTTCATTAAAAAGCTTGTGCTTACATTTCTTTAGAGCCGTTGATATTGCTCTTGATACCAACTATGAAGCTAAATACGCTTTAAAGCGTCATGGTGTTGAAACGTTACTCAATTTAATGCGTCAGATTGCAAATTTTCATGCAATTGGCTTGCTTATTATTGATGAAATACAGCACCTTAATATCAAAAACTCTGGCGGTGCTGATAAAATGTTAAATTTCTTTGTCACACTCGTTAATGTGATTAGTTTGCCCGTCATCATGGTAGGTACACCAAAGGCAAGGTATATATTTAATGATCTTCGTGGTAACCGTAGGGCTGCTGGATTTGGATCTGTATTATGGGAACCTATAAAAAATGAACCAAACCTTGAGTTAAATAATCGCATATATAAATCTGAATGGAATGCTTTTACCGATGCTTTATGGAAATATCAGTGGTTAAACAAAGCAGATATGCATCTCTCTGATGAGATTCGTGAATGTCTTTATGATCTTAGCCAAGGCATTCTTGATATTGCTGTCAAATTGTTTGTACTTGCACAAATTAGTGCCATTACATCTGGTCTAGAACGCATTACAATTAAATTATTAAAAAAGACTTACCATGATGAACTTAAGCCCATCCATCCAATGGTCAATGCACTTAGATCTAAAGATCCAGAAAAAATCATACAGTTTTCTGATCTAATTATTCCTGAAGTCGATCAGCAAATTCTTAAATTACAAATGATTGTAGATAAGCATACTGAATCTACTGAGTATGATGATTTGAGTGAATACAATGGTAATAAAGAGGCTATACGCTTACATCACCTTTTACTTGGGCTAGACTTTAAATCTGAACTTTTAGTACCAACTATTAAACGAGCCTTTCAGCAACATCCCCATCTTTCAATGCAAGAACTTATGCCAATTGTCATGATATGGCTGAATGATATAGGCAAAAATATTCAGACTAACCCAAAGCCTAAAAATAAAAGTAAAAGGGTTAAACAAGATCAATGGCATACTTTAGATACTGAGGATTTACGATTCCAATTCTCACAAAAAGATGAGAAACAAAATTTCTATCAACATCTTAAAGAACATACTCAGCTTATTTTTAATATGGAACGCTGGTTTGAGCAGGTGAGTTAGATGCTAAATTTCCCCCTGCCATATCAGAATGAACTCATTTACAGTACTGTGGCTAGGGCTGGAATCCGTCTTGCCTTAAGCAGTCCAAAACAATTATTGGATGAAATTTTTCAGAACCGTAAAGTCATTGCTACAGTTGATCTCCCTTGTCACTTAAACGCTATTATCAACCAATATCCTAGCAATCAGTTAAGCCTAGAGGATATTGCATATCAGCATACGCTCTTCCCTATCTATGCCCCCTTTGTACCTGAGGATAGACGGCAACACTGTTTACAATGGATGGCTGAAGTATCCCAAGGCTCAATTCATCTTGCTCTGGGTGTTAATGCGTCACGACTTAAACCCATCCATAAACTCCGCTACTGCCCAGCCTGTTTTAAAGAACAGTTAGAATTATATAGTGAACTTTATTGGTCACGCTTATGGCAAATACAAGGTGCTTGTTGTCCAATACATGGTGAACTTATTGACTCAACCATTGAACTAAGATCATTACATCGACATGATTTCATCACACCAACATACCAAACGTGCCCTGAGCAAATTCAGTCGAAAGCGACATCAGATAGCCTATTTATTACAAAGAAATTATTAGAATTATTGTCTCTTCCGTCTTCTGAGTCACCTCATTATGAGCAATGGACAAGGTTCTACCATCAGCTTGCTCAAAAAAATCATTGTATACGTGGTCGAAACTACATTAGTCACGACAAAATCTTAGACAAAATCATTGCTCGATGGCCTTCCAAATCTTTAGGACAATACAATTTAGGCGGCTTAAAATCTGAAACAGGTTGGTTACGAAGTATCTTCAGAAAACACCGAAAAAGTTTTAGTTATCTGGAACATATCGTTGTGATTGAAGCATTAAGTAATAAAGAATGGTCTTTTTCAGCGATTCTAGAACAAGTTAAAAATTTAAATAAAGACTCGAAAGACAATAATAGTCAAAATTTAAATATATGTGTGCACCCCAACCACTTTGAATATAGAGAAAAATGGCTAAAACTGGTCAAAGAATTAGGTATTAAACCCGCTCGTTCTATAGATCAAGCCTTATATGCTTGGCTATACCGTAATGATAAAGACTGGTTATTGAAAATAAATCAAACCTTCCATCAGGGCTTTATTCCACAGGGAGCTAAAGTTGACTGGTACAACCGTGATCTTACTTATGCAAGACAACTTATTCGGCTCTACAATGAGCTCATTTGGGATGTAGATAGTCCTCGACGCTCTGCAAAATGGTGGCTTTCACAAATCACCCATGTTTCGACTATTGAAAAAAATTTATATCGTTTACCCATTACTCAATCATTTTTGAAACGCTATAGCGAAGATATTAGTAGCTACCAAATTAGACGGTTAACTCAAGTTTTTATTGAAATAAAAATGCAAAGCCAAGACTTACCTCGTTGGAGAATTTTACGCAAAGCAGGTTTGAGTGACGAGCGTATGACCTCTGAAACGGCAAAATTTCTAAATATGGCATTACAATACTTAAGGTTAAATTAATGAAAATTAAGAATTTCCCAGAAGATGCAAAAATTACATTCTTAGGTGAAATATTTAAATTTAATCACTTAAAATCTTGGAATATTAAATTAGGAATCCATGTTGATTCTGAACTATCAGTCAAACACTCACGGCTATCTAATTTACCAGCTTTTGCACGAGGTCGATGTCTGAATCCAAGTGACGGTCAATGCCGTAAAGGTGGGTATAAAATTAATATCAATATTCAATCAAACGAAGATTGGAAAGTTAAAGTTGATCCAAAGAATAGAGGGTATTATTTTGAATTTGATTTTAATAGAGGTAGCGAACAAAACCCAGATCTTCTGCATATCCGTATACCCCAGATTGAATTAGCACGCGTTCTTTTCTTTCACAATGCCTATTTAGCAAGGAACTGTATTGATCAAGGTATCTTAGCAAGAGAGTTTTTTGTTGATCCTATAGATCAGACAACGACCGTTATTCATGTGCTACCACACCGCACTTTTCCTTTAGGTCAATTCAATAATGAGGGCATTCGCAGATTACTCTCATGGATATTGTTAGATGAAAATGCTAGGCAATCCTATGAAAGTATTGCTCATTACTTCAAATTAGAAGCCAAGCAATTTGAAGACAAAACATCATGGCAATTTCACTTCACACCACCGCAACTAATAAATATCTCACTCAAAATGCTTGGTCGATTTGATTCTTCAACCAATGAATATTTGGTCTTTGAAATTACCGATCTACATAATATTAAGACCTCTCTGCCTCCAAACGTTCTTTATGAAAGCCCAGAGTTCAAATCAGGCAAATCAACAGGTTCTGGAGAAGGCTCTTCTGGCTCAAATCAAGGAGGAAATGAGCCCTCAGTAGATGACGATATTGAAGGTGATTCAAATTCAAAATTAGTAGAAATAGAGATCCCTCAGACATACTTAAGTTTTTCGAATCCTATTGAAACAAGAAAAGTCGTGAAGAAAAAAACGAAAAGCGGATCATGTGGATATGATGATGTGACTGAGTACGAAGAAGTCGGTGTTGGAACAGGTGAACCAACCATGAATGGAAATGGGCCCCAAGGCGAATTTAATGGATTAGAAGATGACAGCGACGTGATCACTCTCTACATGCAACGTTTTGATGCTTTTAAACTTCTTGTAAAACAACTTGCCTTAAAACATCATCTAAAATATGAAGAAAAACTGCACTATTTGCAAAAAGTTGGACGTTCACGTCTGCATCGGACACTAGACGGAAACAATCGATGCCTACTTGAGGTTAGATTCTTTATCTATAATCAATGGTATGCAATATTAGAAATTGATACCAGTGATAACGCAAAACCACTCTCAACATTAATTGTACAAATTCATGATCTCAATAAATGGAATTATAGTTTTAAAGATATTGCTAAAAAAATTGTTAAAAACTCCCTTCGATGGCCATCTGTTGAAAGCCTACAAGATTTAGGAATTCCTTATACGTTGAATCATCCCAAACATTTAGTAGAACTAACTGAATCTGATGATGAGTTTAATGGGTGGCTACAACGGATGGAAAAGCTACTCAATCTTTGAAGTAAACTTACTTTAATCATTGCAAAAAAACTAGGAATAAATGTTTACACTGTACATCTCTAAAGTTAACTTTACGTTATCTTTAGAGCGGCGATGAGTCCATTATTTTGGCTAGGATCATTTGTTCAATTAGGTTAATTTTACATTTCAAGTCTTTGTCTAACAAAACCTCTCACATTAGTAATGTTATACAATACGCTAATCAAAGAATCATGTTAAAATTCAACCGATAAAGTATAGATCAATAAATGATCATTATTTTATTTTTGCTACCCCAACTCAATTAAGATAACGCAAGTATGCTTAAAGTATTTAATAACAGAACTGAGCACACCCACGAAAACGAACAATTCCGTAGAGTTGCTGAAATAATTGAGATATCTTTTAATAAGTATGGATACAATGGAATACTTATTGGGAATCCATTTAACGAAACCTATTATCGTTTCCGTGCTGATGCTATATTATACTATAGCAACGGCCTCATACTTATTGATTTTAAAGATTATAAAGGAATAATCAAATTACCCCAAAATTCAAACGAGTTCAGTTCGAACAAATGGTATAATGAAAGTATAAATGATAGAACTAGGTTGGAGATAAAGGCGGGTGCTAGTTTTATCAACCCATTTAGACAATTAGTTTCCTATCGTAATGCTTTTAGAGAAATATTAGAAAATAATAAATATTTGAATGGAATAAACCCAGCAAGAGTCTGTATTGCAAATATTTTTTCTGGACCAATCGAAGTTCACAATGAGGTTCCAAGAAATCTACCCTATTACAAACTTATTCAAGAGTCTGATTTAAGTAATTTCCTTTATGATTTTGCAAGTGAAAACACATATAAAGAAGACATTGCAAAAGTTTTAAAAAGCATTTTTCCTGCTGAAAAATGGATTAAAAACATAGAAATTTCTATACCTGAACCAGCCATTGAGAAACGGATAACAGAAATTGACAATGATGTTGAGAAAAATATTGTTGATTTTCTCAAGGAAGAAAATGGAGGGATTCTTGTTTTAGAATCTATGAACGTTGATGATAGAGATTCTTGGTTGCGATTTATAGCAAACGAAGCAGTAAATCATAATATTCCTCAAATTGAAAAATGGTCGCACTCTGCCCGAATCAGTAAGAAGATCCAAATACGAAGTGATATTGAAACAGAAGGAATTTACAATGTTATTTATGGTGGCTCTGTTATTGAAGAGCAAACTCAAGATTTAGAAAAAGAGGAACAAGAAGAAGCATTGCAGGAAGTTATTTATTTGAAAAAAAGCGATGATATCGATGAAAAAGCTTTAATTATTATTGCTGAAGCTCATTTGATAAGTCGTAGCCTTAGTCAATCAGAATTGTTGCGATTTGGTTCTGGTCGATTATTAGAAGATATCATCAAATTTATAGATACTGAAAGTAATCGCAAGGTTGTATTTATTGGAGATCCTTATTCTTTAACTTTTGGAAAAAATGAAGATTCTGCATTGAACTTGGAAACCTTATCTGAGTTATACGATAAAGACAAAATTAAGCACTTTCGCAAATCTTTAGATAAAAACTATTTAAATGGAAAAGAGAATTTGAAAACTGATTTGGCAAACAGCATTGAAAATTCACTTTTTAATAATTTGAACTATAGTTTTGATCAAACAACTTTAATTGATTTACAAGACAGTAATCAAAGAATCCAAAATCTACATTCATGGTTTGCTAAACCATTTTCAAATGAACCTGATAAAGCTGTTTTATTCTACTCAAAAAAAGATTGTTTGAAAACGAACAAGTGGATTAAAAAACAATGCCTGAAAAATGGAGAAAATTTGGCAACGGATGATTTGCTCATTGTAAACAACAATGTTTCTATTCCCGATGAAAGCGGCTTTGAAATTCCAAGACGAATTGTAAATGGAATGTTTTTTACTGTTCTTGCTATTAAAGAAACAACACAGGAAACTATTCCAATAAAGCAATCAAAAAATCCAATAGTTCTATCTTTTACAAAAATATTTGTCAAATGCTTGAGTGTGGTTGGTTTGCCTGAAACAGATGTTTGGATATTGGATAACTTTTTCAATAGCGAAGATGATTTATCAAGAGAAGAACAGATTGCTTTCAGAGTTTTTGTAAATAGAAAAATAAATGCTGAAAAATCAAAGAAGAAATTTATTGACAGTCAGGAATATCGTCAATTATTGGAAGATACCCGCTACAAAGTGCTTTCAGAAGAAGATAAACTGTTCATTAAGAATAATCACAGCGATTTACGAAAATTTAAGAAAGAGCAAGACGAGGCAAAAAATGTTCTCAAATTCTATAAGCAAAAGTATGATAGAAATATATTTTTCCACGTAAAAGACACCGACCCATTTGTAAATGCAGTATTTGTAAAATATGGTTGGGCAATTACAGTTCATAAAGCAATAGGTTCTAATTATAACGAAGTTATTATAAAAGGACACCGTAAAGAAAATGACGGAATTACAAATGATAGTTATTTCCGTTGGTTATATAGTGGTGTTACAGCAGGAAAAATCGTTAACATAATTTCTCCTCAAATAATAAATCCTTTTATGAATTGTGTTTTTGAAGACAATTCCACAAATGGAGTTTCAATAAAATCAAAACAATTTTTGATTTTTGAAGATTACAAAGTTGAAGCAAGATTTGTAGAAAAAATACAATCAATTGTAAACAAAAATGTTGTTGGAGCAATTTGTGAAATTTCCAAGTTGATTGAACAAAACGGATATTTACTTGAAAGCACAAAAAAGTTCACTGAATACTTAACAAAAGCCTATTATTCAATTCCTCAAAACGAAAATCAGCAATTGATTCTCAACATTGATAACAAGGGTTCAAAAGATAATTTTGCAGTTGGTAATATTCGTATTGAAAATCTTAATGGTGCAGATGACAACATTATAAAACAATGTATTGAAAATTGTCTAACTCAAAAGAAAAGCGTTAGTTCAATTACAAATGCTAACCCCGAATTACCATCTGATTTTAGACAAGCAATTTATTCTAATTGGTTTGAAAAATGTGAAAATGAAAACATTGCACTAAAAATTATGCAAAGCCATAATAATCAAGATATTTTTCGTGCAACTTGCGATAAAGACAGTTTAACTTTTAGGGTTTGGTATGGTACAAGTGAACAGAATCACACAAAAGGTTTTTTCTCAAAAATTGAAATTTTGGAAAAATCTTCTGAAACCATTTTAGAAAAAGTAAAAGGTTTAATTTATGGATTCTAGAACTATTTTTGAATTACGCAAAGAATCGCAGAATTTATCCGGAATTGAAAAACTGAATAAATTGAATAGTGCTTTAAGTGTCGCAAGAAACTTATACTCGGAAGAGCCGTATGATGAATGGATTCAAAAAGCATTTGCTTGGGTTCTAATAGACCTATGTAAATTTTATGTAGCAGAAAGAAATTTACACCAAGCAGGAATTTGTTTTAACGAACTTAATTCAATAGACTTTCAAGGCTATGAAGACGATATAATTGAAAATCAAAAAAACTTTCTTCGTCCTAAGATTGACACAAATTATTCGGAGGTTCAAAGAGCGGAAGAATTAAGCAAAAACGGTAGTAATAAAGAAGCATTAGCGATTTTTAAAAACCTGATTGCTCAAAACAGACTAACAGAACTACATCACGAAAGTTACGGTTGGGTAATCTACCGATACATAAAAGCAGAAGAAAGTAATCTTTCATCGGTTGAGGTAAGAACGTTTTTTAGAGATTATATGAATTTGGAGAATGAAAGACCATCAATGCTTCATTCTATGATTTTAAATTTTGCTTTAAACTATTCTAAAACACATAACGATTTTAAGTTTTACAATTTTTTCCTTTTGTGGGATCCTAACAATCTTCGAAATGAAGATTTAAACGATGGATATAAAAACGAAAAAAAGATTCCTTCACTTATTTCACGCATTTGTAGACAGTTTATAATTTCAAAAACCGAAGTAGATATTGATTTTCTTTTAAGCAAAATTAAGCTTGATAAAGAAACCGTTTTAGACTTTTTCAGAGAACCCATTTTTTGGGATATTTTAAATGCTCATAAAGAAAATAAGTTGTCCGATTTATGGAATTTATTTGACCAATACAATGCAAATCATTCAAAAAATGGGCAATCAAAATGGCATTCCGAAATTCTAAATCTTGCTGAAAGATTTATGAAAGAAAATGACGAATGGCGTTTTCTAAACTTTTTCAAAAATTGGAATCCTGAAAATTT
This sequence comes from Acinetobacter sp. YH12211, assembly GCF_013418015.1. NCBI lineage: Bacteria > Pseudomonadati > Pseudomonadota > Gammaproteobacteria > Moraxellales > Moraxellaceae > Acinetobacter > Acinetobacter sp. YH12211. The sequence goes on along the minus strand of NZ_VPCW01000028.1, from coordinate 1,814 downwards.
AAGACCTGACGATTGGAAAGAAACAAAAAAAGACGAAAACACATACAAGCCATTAGCAACAAAGGTAATTAAAAGAGCTTTTGAAAATTTGAAGACTCAAACTTCTGAACAGGATTTAATGTGGCTTATTCAGCCTTATGAAAAAGCAATAAAATTATTTCCAGATGATGAATGGTTATTGAGAGAAAAAGCATTACTACATCTCAAAAACAATGAGTTTGAATTAGCAATTAAAATATACAAGCAACTTGTTTTGGTACTTTCCGACAAACATTATGTTTGGCAAGAGTTTTCAGATTGTATTGTTTCCGATAATTCGTTAAAAATCGGAATGCTTTCAAAAGCATTGCGTTTAGAAAAGAACGAAGATTTTTTAGGCGATATTCATTTAGGTTTAGCAAAAGTGTTAATTGAAGAAAATCTATTAGATAATGCACTTGTAGAACTTGAAACGTATAAGAAACATAGGGAAATAAAAGGTTGGAAATTGTCGCCAAGCTTTGAAGAATTATCTCAAAAAGCAAGTTCGGTTAAACAAAGTTTAAAAGACAATCAAGAACTATACAAAAAATACATCCCTTTTGCTGAAAACTTCGCCTATGCTGATTTTGATTGGACAGAAGTTGTTTTAGTAGATAAGTGGAAAGACGACAAAGGTAAAGACCGTTTGGCTTTTACTGATGGCAAAACAATAGAATTTGCAATTAGTAAAAATCGTTTTGAAGTCTTGAAACAATCAGAATTAGGACAAATTTTGAAGTTCAAATTTCACAAACAAGAAATCAAAAATGAAGTTGAAAACAGATTTTCTCGGTTTGGTAAAAACGTTATTACAGAATACAAGTATATTCCGCTTATTGCTGAAAAATCAGAAAAAAAATATTGGGAAATATTAGAAGATACTTTTGCTTTTGTTGATTACATTAACAAAGAAAAAAGTATCATTCACGCAATCACAACAGAAAATAAAGAAGTATTTTTTCCTCAAATAAAACCTGAACTACAAATTGGAGATTTTGTAACAGCAAAAAGTTACATCAAAAAAGTAAAAGAGGAAAACAGAACAGAACTGCGACAAATTCAGAAAATTGACAAAGGTTCTGTCATTGCAAAATTCCAGACTCAAATTGCAATCGTTGATGGTGTGAACGAACAAAAGCAATTATTTCACTTTATAATTTCGCCCAAATTACAAGGAATTGTCAAATTCACAGAAACAAATCTAAGACCAAAAGAAGGCGATTTTATCAAACTTACATTTGCTACAAAAATTGACAAGGACAAAAAATCAAGAGTAAAAATATTGTCTATTGAATTAACTGAAGGAGTTAATCCCAACTTACGAAAGGACATTACTGGCTTACTGGAAGTAAAATACAAAGGTGATTACGAAGAAGAAGATTTGCCTGATTTTGCCTTCATTGGAGATTACTATGTTCCCAAATACCTGTTAGAAAAACACAGCATAACTGAAGATTGCAAGGTAAATGCAAGAGTAATTTATGGAGAGGATAAAATGCTACGACCAAGATGGAAAGTGATAAAAATTCAAAAAATATGAGATTGATCCTTAAAATCCAAATCAGATACATATTTTTCAAACCGCTCAACATTGTAGGCTAAATAGAATAGTAACGAGTCAATGTCAAATCTCGTGTATGACAAATTCAGGTAACGGGTAATCCCCCGTAAGCGTCCGCTGAACCCCATGCCTATTTTTTAATTCGGTTCAGGTTTCCAGCGGTGTGGTAGCAATTCTTCAATCTGAGTCACTTTATGTGTCGGCAACCTTTTCAGCACATCACTTAAATAGG
>NZ_VPCW01000027.1:0-32765 GCF_013418015.1 Acinetobacter sp. YH12211 | reverse complement strand
TCCCGAACTCAGAAGTGAAACCTCTTCGCGCTGATGGTAGTGTGGGGTTACCCATGTGAGAGTAAGTCATCGCCAGCTCATTATTCTAAACACCCTCAACTAGCGTTGGGGGTGTTTTTTTATGCAAAAAGAAAATAAAGTTAGAAAAATTATAAAAAGAAAGGAAACATAAAAGTGAAGGCAAAATAAAACCATCTGAGGATGGCTTTAATTCAACGGGTATTGGCTACTTTATTAAGCTAGTAAGTCAAAATTAAAGTGCATCTTTTAAGTTTTTTTGGTGCTGTTTGACTTGTTTCGCGTAGCGTTTACCTTGCTTTTTCATTTTTCGATTACTATTGTAGCCAGTAGGTCCCACATTGTAATAGGCCAAAGCTTTAGGCCATTTACCCGACTGATTTTTATAATGATTTAAAATAAATGTACCACAGTTGATATTGGTATGTTCATGGAATAAATCGCCAGGACAAGTCTGCTGCCAATAACGTGGAATAATTTGTGTGAACCCAACTGCACCTGAAGGTGAAACAGCATAGGCACGATAATTCGATTCTTGTCTAATAACTGCAGCGACAAGCAGAGGATCAACATTATGTTGTTCTGCACTTTGTACAATGATTGGTGCTACACGATTTGCTGTATCAGGATGCACAGCATAAGCCTTTTGGATCCCTGTAGAAAGTTTAGCTGAGCGTTTTGCAAGAGAACCACCTCCTAGTGGAGAGCAAGCTGCTAGCGTTAAAACAGTACAACCAATACTGAATATTTTTATAGATGGATATTTTCTAAAAGTATTAAAAATCATATTAAAACTATATCTGTCATTTTGGCGTATGTGAGTATATATACTGATTTTGAGGTGAGCGATTGACCTAGTCAAGCCATTCACAGATTTGAATTGTATCGTGTCAGCATAATACAGAGGTTTCGTTTTGTTTTATCGAATGATTGGATAAACCAATGGAGTCCGATCTATCCTTAGGTTTAATAATATGTCAAATTGATGACAAGTTTTTTATTTAATATAAACTATTGGAATAGAACAAATAAACTGCAATTTTAAGATAAAAGTACGTACAATATCGGCTTTTTAGCACTTTGAAAATTGCTTATTGCACAGGGAGTAAGTGTGTTAGAAGTCTTTGTACAATTATGTGGTGGTATTGGTCTATTTTTGATTGGTATGACCATGATGACAGACAGCTTAAAAAATATGGCAGGGGAAACTTTGCGTATTTGGTTGTCTAAATTTACAGGCTCACCCATTAAAGCTGTGCTTTCAGGCATCGGTTTAACCTTAATTGTACAATCTTCTACAGCAACGACTTTAGCCACAATTGGTTTTGTCAGTGCGGGTATTCTTACTTTTGCTCAGGCAATTGGTGTCATTATTGGCGCGAATATTGGCACAACCAGTACGGGTTGGATGGTGGCATTTTTAGGTGTTAAATTTTCCATCACCAGTTTTGCATTACCTTTGCTGGGTTTGGGTGCAATGCTCAAATTATTTAGTCAGGGGCGAGTTGCATTATTTGGAATGACATTGGCAGGTTTTAGTCTGATTTTCCTTGGCATTGATATGTTGCAAGTTGCCATGTCAGGTTTTGCTGAACGTGTCGATTTATCAGTATTTTCAAGTAGATCTTTGATTGCGCAACTCAGTTTGGTTTTGGTCGGTATTATCATGACCATTCTGTTGCAATCTTCAAGTGCTGCAATTACCGCGACCTTAGCAGCATTGGCCAGTGGTGCGATTGATTTGCAACAGGCTTTAGGTTTGGTGATTGGACAGAATATTGGTACGGTGGCGACAGCCATTATTGCTGTAATTGGTTCAACTGCAAATGCCAAACGTACTGCAGCGGTTCATGTGATTTTTAACATCATTTCAGCCATTTTTGCTTTTATTATTTTAAAACCGTTATTTCTTGAGCTAACACAAAATCAACGTCTTATGGCAACATGGGACAATGTGGTGATTGTTGCTGCATTTCATACAGCATTCAGTATTTCTGGTACTTTGATTATTTTGCCTTTTATCCGTCAGTTCGAAAAACTGATTATGAAAATTATCCCAGATCAAACTCAATCGGTTTTATGTTATCTCGATCAAGCGAGTTTATCTGTGCCCGCCTTGGCTATTCATGCTGCATCAAAGGTGATTTACCATAGTTTGTATGACGTTTTGGTGATGCTAAAACTGGCTATCCAAGAGGGAAGATTACCTTCAAAAGTACGTTTATTACAGCTAGATGAAGTACTCATTCAAGTCCAACGCTATTTGGAAGAAATGTCGATTTCAGAAAATGAAGCCGATCAACAGCGTTTAATGGCGATGCTTCGTTTGATGGTGTATTTACGTGTTTTACGAAGTGATTTGGAAAATATTACTTTAGCAAAAGAAATACGCACCCAACCTGCAATTTATCAAGTTGGCTTAGATTTTGTACAAATTCTTGATGAACATCTAAAAGAAATGGATGATTTTGATGTGCATAAACATGTACTAAGTCTAAATACCGAATTATCTAATTTGAAAAAATGGACAGAAGATCAACGTGCCGAAAACCGTGAAAAAGTGCTGCAATATATTGCCGTGAATCAGCTCAATGCTGCGACAGGTTTAGAGTTGTTGGCGGCACAACGTTGGTTGGATCGCGTGATTGCGCATGCACAGCGCTTAGCTAACGTGTTGGTTGAAAATTCACGTAAACCAAGTTAATGATTTTAGGCTATTTTTTCGATAGTAGGACTTACGCACTATTATTTATAGATTCTCTGTGGTAGCAGATGATTTTTATCGAGAATAAAGTCATCAATGAAGTTTTTGATAACTGGTCTAAATAATTTCTTCTGCCAACGATATACATTTTCAAAGATCCGCTCAAACTGGTTCTTTTGTATCTCGACGTAGGCCATCAAGGCTGAAAAAATATGATTCAAAATCAGTTTAGATCGTCTTACTTGAAACTTTTCAATATGACAAACCTGTTTAATCACCCGGTGATATTGCTCTATTTTCCAATGACTTGAATGTAATTCATGAAAACCCTCAAAGGACAATAAATCATCTTCATCTTGATGCACAATATAAAACCTCTGCTGTTCTTTTAACTGAGTCTTAAATAATTGTACAAAGCCAAAATCTTTGAGCCAGACCACTTGACCCTGATGGAAATTTGGCAATAAACGCAGTTGAAACCATTGTCCTTTTTCTGGGGAAACCTTACGGTTACAGTCGATACCAAACATAAATCGAATACCATATTTTCTTATGGTTTTTAGATTTCCAGTCGATGAATACCAACTATCACCTGTAATAAATTGAATCTTTGCCCCCCAACTGAGTACTTCACTTAACATATCCATAAAGTAATCATTCTTGGTTTTACTTTCAGATTTGTCATAAATTCGGAAATTAATTGGAATATTTTGACCATTCTGATCTGTCGCATACAAGGTAATGAGATTAATACCCTTGACGGATCGGTGGTGTTTGCCTGACCAAAAATAGCTAACCAAGTCCATATGTTGACTATAGGGTTTATCTAAAACAGTATCATCAATACTGACTATAAGTTTATTATTATCAATATGTTGAATTGCTTCTTGATATAGGTCGTGAGGTGTGTAGTCTTCACGTTCTAGAAAGCGATTTACACTATCATGCGAGATGTTATAAGTCTCGGCAAGTTGTGTGCAGCTAATAGAGTTCGGTTCTGTCATGAGAAAGCCCATATAAATGGGTAATGTACAAGTTGCTGTAGAAGCATGTTTAATTCGTCTGATCACAGATACTTTATAAAGTATTTTAATACTTTTTTGAATCCGTCAATGCGTAAGTCCTAGATAGTTACTTTTATATTTAAAAATGGCCTAAGCGAATTCACTTTTAATCTCAATCAAGCGTATAATTTGAGCATCGTTTTTTACAGTATTTTTTCAATGACTCCAGCAGCTAAACTTTTAAAAGCCAAGAAAATTCAATTTTCTATGCATGAATATGAACATGATCATAATACTAAAAGTTTTGGTTTAGAAGCTGCGGAGAAGTTAGGCTTAGATGTCACAGAAGTATTTAAAACTTTATTGGTCAGTGATGATAAGCATTATTTTGTGGCGATTTTACCTGTCCATTACCAATTAAATCTTAAAAAAGTTGCGGCTGCTTTTCAGTGTAAAAAAGTACACATGGCTGATCCTAAAGATGCTGAGCGTTTGACAGGTTATTTGGTTGGGGGCATTAGTCCAATTGGGCAGAAGAAACAACTGAAAACAGTGATTGATGCATCCGCTCAACAGCTTGCAACTATGTATGTGAGTGGAGGGAAGCGGGGATTAGATATTGGTTTAACACCAAGCGATTTGGCAAAAGTTTTAAATGCTAATTTTGTAGATATTGTAGATGCATGATATGTTGAACTTTATATTGTTTTGAGTCCAAAGCATACAGATGCTTGTTCTTGTATGAATGTAGCAACTATTCCTATTCGTTTCATCTCAGTGATTCTTGTTCCAAGCGACCATTTAATAACAAAAAAAGTTATCTTTAAGCAATAAATAGGGTAATTAAAAACTCGTATTGATGATTTTTTAACAAACTAAATTTTATGTTATATTAGTGAAAGTTAAGAAATTCTGAGAGGTGCAGTATGGGTAAGCGTCTTAAAGACTACACAATCGAAGATCGAAAAGCTCGTCCAATGTGTCCAGCTAAACCTATTGACTTTGGTGATGATGAGACTACCAATCGCATTATGTTAGATGCTGCTAAACGTGTAATTCGTCGGCATAAAAAAGAACTTATTGCGCTTGCTCACAAATGAGTCTAATGCCCTCAACTTTTGTCGTTGCTGTCTATTTTGATATATCTTTATTACGTTATGAGGCAGTCATTTAGAATGACTAAATTTTCTGCCTTATGACTTAATATCAGACAAAAACTTGCGAAATCTCTCTCACATCGCAAACATAGACGAATAGTCAGATGAAGTTTACAAAACTTACAAGAGAATAGTTGAATAATAATTACAATAATATATTATAAAAACATATATTGTTTTGGGTGTTCAAAATGCATGATTATCTGCTGGCATTAATCGGTGGTGGATTGCTTGGTCTTGCAGTCGTGGGCTATTTATATGTTCATGGTCGTATTGCAGGCATTAGTGGTTTACTGGCTCAAGTATTAAATCCGCAAACGCTGTTCAAAACGCCTGCATTGTGGTTTGTGTTAGGTATTTTCATTGTGCCTTTTTTCTATGGCATCGTGGCTCAACCTAAAGTTGAATTGAATGCAAGCCCATTGATGATGATTGTGGCGGGATTGTTGGTTGGTTTCGGTACTCGTTTGGGTTCGGGTTGTACCAGTGGACATGGTATTTGTGGCATGAGTCGTTTATCTAAGCGCTCCATTGCAGCAACAGCTACCTTTATGTTAGCTGGCTTTATTACCGTTTATGTTATCCGCCATATCACAGGAGCATTCTAAATGAAAAATTTCTTAGCCTTTGTTTTCGGTGGTATTTTTTCAGCTGGATTGATTCTTTCTGGTATGTCGAATCCTGAAAAAGTTTTAAACTTCCTCGATCTTTTCGGTACATGGGATGCAAGTCTGGCATTTGTTATGATGGGTGCAATTGCGGTTGCCTTTATTCCATTCCAAAGAATTATGCGCCAAGCTGAACCAAAAACCATTTTAAATGAACCAATTGATTTGCCTAAACAAACTCAAATTGACTCTAAACTGATCACAGGTAGTTTTATTTTTGGTATCGGTTGGGGCGTTGCAGGAATTTGTCCAGCGCCAAGTCTAACCTTGATTGGTTTAGGTTATTATCAAGCAATCTATTTCATTGTTGCAATGTTGGTGGGGATTCTCATTCATCGTAAGGTTGCAGGAGCATAAGATGCACGCAGATATTCAGCATTTTTTTGATGAAAATACTAATACATTCAGTTATGTGGTAAGTGATCCTGTAACGCGTCAATGTGCCATTATTGACAGCGTGTTGGATTATGACCCTGCATCTGCGACTACTTCAACAATTCATGCCGATGAAATCATTGCTTACATCCAAAAAAATGAATTAACGGTTGAATGGATTTTAGAAACGCATGTGCATGCCGATCACCTGACAGCTTCTCAATATTTAAAAGAGCAGTTGGGTGGTAAAATTGCCATGAGCCATAAAATTTCGATTGTGCAAGAAACATTTAGTGCTATCTATAACTTGGATATCAAGTATTTCAATTCACATCAATCATTTGATTATCTGTTTGACGATCATGAAACTTTTACGATTGGTGAATTACAAGCCTATAACATCCCTACACCGGGGCATACGCCTGCTTGTTTAAGCTATGTGATCGGTGATGCTGTATTTGTAGGTGATACTTTGTTTATGCCTGATTATGGTACGGCACGTTGTGATTTCCCGAAAGGCAGTGCAGGGCAGTTGTACGATTCTGTGCAAACGCTATACGCATTGCCTGAAGAAACACGAGTGTTCTTATGCCATGATTATCTACCAGAATCACGTGAAAAATATGAACACGAAACGCTGCTCAAAACTCAAAAAGAGCAGAATATTCATATTCATACAGGGGTAAGCAAAGCTGAGTTTATTGAAATGCGAACCCAACGTGACGCCACTTTAACGATGCCTAAATTGATTCTGCCATCCATTCAAATCAATATGGATGCAGGCAAGTTTCCACAACCTGAGGCCAATGGTATTCGTTATTTGAAGTTGCCTTTGAATTACTTTAAATAAAATTTTAAGAAAAGTTCATCTTGTATGTTATTGCTTAGGCTCACACAAATAGCCTAAGCAATATTATAAGTTTCACCGTAAAAAGCACATATAAAATTTGATTTATAAACTCAAAACTCATTAAATAGATCAATCATTTGAATTCAAGTTTAGAGTCTATTTTATGTTGTTAAATTATCAAATCACGCAAAATCAGCCTGAATCTACATTGCCACCTTTGGTTTTTATTCATGGTTTATTTGGTAGTTTGAGTAATTTAGGCATGCTCGCACGTGCATTTCAAGAACAGCGCACCGTAATTCAATTAGATGTGCGCAATCATGGTAAGTCTGCGCATTGTGATGACATGAATTATGCAGCAATGGCACAAGATGTTTTAGAAACGTTGAACAGCTTGAATATCGAACAGTTTTCTGTGGTTGGGCATTCAATGGGCGGTAAAGTTGCAATGACTTTAGCTCCTCTGGCTGCTGGGCGTTTACAGCAATTGGTTTTATTGGATATTTGTCCTTTTGCTTATCCTGAAAATCGTCACGATCAAATTTTTACAGCCTTGTTTGCTGTGCAAGATGCACAAGTTGAAAGTCGCCAAGCGGCGATGGAAATTATGCGTGAGCATCTTCAAGAAGAAATGGTTGTGCAATTTTTGATGAAGTCATTTAGCAAAGGGCAATGGCTATTTAACTTAAATGCGCTACATGAACATTATGCCGAAATTTTGTCATGGCAGACGGTGCAGAGTAATGTAGATACTTTGTTTATTCGTGGTGGTAATTCGCCTTACATTGAAGCGCCTGAGCATTATGCCGCTATTCAAGCACAGTTTCCTCACGCAAAAGTTGAAACAGTTGCTCATGCAGGGCATTGGTTGCATGCCGAAAAAACAGCAGAGGTATTGGCATTCATGACTGAGTTTTTAGATTAATCTTGTCTAGTATTTTGCATCATTCGATGATCTAAAATGATCTCAGTTTTTAAGTCAATTTTAAACCAATACTTCATTTGGAGTATTGTTTTTTTCTTCACACTGATCTGCATAGATGAACGGTTTAGCTTTTATTCTCAACAATAAAAAAGAGCTGATGTTGAATCATCAGCTCTTCATTTTAAACTTAAGCAACCTTAAATTGCTTATGCTTTTTCTTCTTCATTGCCTGCAAGTTGCTTTAGCAAATGCTTTTCAAGATAGTGAATATCCATTGCTTGTTTGCAGAAGTTTTTATCTTGCAGAATTAAGTCTTTGTGCAAAGGAATGTTGGTTTTAATTCCTGTTAAGATGGTTTCATCCAAGGCTTGACGCATACGCGCAATACTGGTTTCACGATCTTTACCATGCACAATCAGTTTAGCAATCATTGAGTCGTAATACGGCGGAATGCTATAACCTTCGTAGATGTGTGAATCTACACGAACACCTGCACCACCTGGGGCATAGAAGTGTTCAATTTTACCCGGTGAAGGTACGAAGGTAGTTGGGTCTTCAGCGTTAATACGACATTCGATTGCGTGACCACGAATTTCAACCTGATCTTGCTCAATGTCTAAACCTAGACCTGCAGCAATACGCAATTGTTGTTCTATGATGTCGATACCTGTCACCATTTCAGTTACAGGGTGCTCAACTTGAACACGGGTATTCATTTCAATGAAGAAGTATTCGTCATCTTCAAATAAGAATTCGAAAGTACCTGCACCACGGTATTGCATTAACTTACATGCATTAACACACGCTTCTAAAATATCGGCACGTGCTTGTTCTGGTAAGTTAGGTGCTGGCGCTTCTTCAAGCACTTTTTGGTGACGGCGTTGTAATGAACAGTCGCGGTCATAAAGGTGAATCGCGTGACCATTACCATCAGCCAATACTTGTACTTCTACGTGGCGTGGCTTTTGTAAGAAACGCTCCATATAGACCGTGTCATCACCAAACCACATTTCTGCATCACGTTGAGCTGCTTGAACTGATTCAAGCAAGGTGTCTACGCGCTCTACAATACGCATACCACGACCACCACCACCAGCAGCAGCTTTTACAATGAGCGGGAAACCAATTTCTTTGGCTTCAGCTAAAGCATTGTGCGGTGTAACGGCGTGTGCTGAACCTGGTACAGTTGGTACGCCAGCTTTACGCATTGCAGTAATTGCAGAAACTTTGTTACCCATTAAGCGAATATGCTCAGGGCGTGGACCAATGAAAATGAAACCTGAACTTTCTACAATTTCAGCAAATTCGGCATTTTCAGCAAGGAAACCATAACCAGGGTGAATGGCATCTGCACCTGTAATTTCTGCTGCAGTAATAATTGCAGGAATATTCAGGTAACTTTCACTGCTCGCACCCGGACCAATACACACGGCTTCATCACAAAAGCGTAAGTGCATCAGGTCTTTATCGGCATCTGAATAGATACCCACGGTTTTGATCCCTAAAGTTTTGCAAGCTCGGGTGATGCGCAGGGCAATCTCACCACGGTTTGCAATTAAAACTTTTTGCAACATTGTGAATCCCCGAGGTCTTAAGCGCGGTAGCGGAAGAGTGGTTGACCAAATTGAATCACTTCGCCATTTTTAACTAGAATTTCTTCAATCACGCCACTTTGAGTTGCTTCAATTGGGTTCATGATTTTCATTGCTTCGATAATGCCAAGCGTTTCACCAGCAGAAACAGTTTGACCCACTTTAATAAATGGTGCTTCACCTGGGCTTGGTGCTGCATAGAACACGCCAACCATTGGAGAAGTTTCAACAGCACCACGTGGTGAAGATTTAGGTGCAGATGGTACTTCTGCAGAAGGTGCAGGCATTGCAGGAACTGCTGCCGCTACTACTGGACTGCGACGAGTTAATGCAATCGACTGATCGCCTTCTTTAACTTCAATCGCTTGTAAGTCAGATTCAATCATCAAGTCGATGAGTTTCTTGATTTTACGAATATCCATGGACAGTATTCCTAGTTTAAGATTGTGTAGTAGGTTGAATTTTTTCAAGAACAAAGTCGAGTGCTGCGGCATAGCCTTTTGCGCCTAAACCGCAAATCACACCAATGGCTTTGTCTGATAAATATGAATGATGTCTAAACGCCTCACGTGCATGCACATTCGACAAATGGACTTCAAGAAATGGAATAGCGACCCCTAACAAGGCATCACGTACCGCAACAGAGGTATGCGTTAATGCAGCAGGGTTAATAATGATATATTGTGTGCCATCTAACGCGGCTTGATGAATTCGGTCTACAATTGCGCCTTCCCAATTACTTTGGAAAGTATCTATAGAAATTGATGCTTTTTGCGCTTGTGAAATGAGCTGTTGATTTATATCCTCAAGAGTGAGGTAACCATAAACTTCGGGTTCACGCTTTCCTAGCAAATTTAGATTCGGTCCATGAATAACCAAAATGGTCGAAATCATTCCGCTTGCTCCAATAAATAATTGCAATAATACTTTGCAAGATGTCTGCAAAGTTTGCTAATTATGGCATAAAATTCCACATTTTTTTTGTAATTTGTTTAATTTGACGTAGAAAGCGTGTGCCAAAATGAGGCACTATAATGAAAACTTTGCAGGGAATTCGCAATGTTAAAAAATTACATTTTTAGTTTTTTTTGCTGATTTTTATATTCTAAAACAACTGACCAAATCTATTCATTTGTTTTCTGTAACGACTGATCAAGCGAGTGACTTGAACTGGTTTGATTCGGAATGTCAAAGCCAGAAAACAACCAACATCAATATCGCATTTCTTTATAGCATGATATTTCGTTGCTGTTTATAAAAAATGGCGATTCCATTTTTTCAGTTCATTCAAAGTAGATGACCACACAAACTGCAGTGGATCATCTAATACGTTTTGTGATCATCGTTCAAGTGGTTATGGATTCGATAGAAAGATCATTTCGATAATAAGATATTTTAAAAATTCAACTTTATTTAAATAAAACATGAGCTTAAATGGAATGCTTTGATTGATATATTTATCTATATTTTAGTCTGGAATAGATGCTCCTACGCTGCGTATTATATTTTGAGTGGGGTGCTGTTGGTTTTATGTACACTTTAATTAAGTTGTAGATTGATCACAAGACCAAGCACATGCACGATCTGCACGGATATCTACCTCATTTAAAAATATGACGTGGTATCGAACAAAAAAACGGTGATGAAAGTTTCAGCAATTTTTTTCTAGCCAATGTTCTTCTACTCAATAGCCCGCAGCATCTACATCATAGATAAAATTTTAGAACGCATTGACCTTTTATTTCAAAAATCACCTTAAAAATGGCGTTATCGTAAAGTAGAGCAATATGTTCGGTATTGGCAAAAGTTAAGTGATCTTGTTCTGAATCTTGCTTTATTTGCTGTTAAAGCTCAGAAAAGCTTAATCCGTCTGTTGTTTCTCTGTTGCAGAAGGTGCTGCATCAAAACTGACAATCACTTTTAAACCTTGCGGTTGGTTAGCCTGAAATTGAAGTAGGTAGCCATATTGCTCTAATAATACTTTGACTAGAGTTAGACCTAAGCCATAGCCTTGTTTATGCGCAGATTTACGCCAAAAACGCTGAGTCAGAATGGTAAAATCATCTTCATTCAGGCTTTTGCCTTGGTCTGCAATGATCAATTGCAGGTCTTGCATATAAATTTGAATGTTTGGCGCATCCTCTGCATGCAAATAAGCATTTTGAATCAAGTTTTTCAGTACCATGTGCAACGCAGGCGCTGGAATATTAATGTGTTGTGCTACCAAACTCGCCCAATCAATCTGTAATTTCGCTGATAAATTGGGATATTCCACAGTCAGTTCCGACAAGACTGTTTCTAATACGCTACGCATATCTGCATGGCTATGTGCCGCTTGAATACCTGCTTCAGTTTGACTGAGCAATAACAGTTGTTCCAAAAGTTGTTGATAACGTTGGATGCTGCGTTCTGCGTGTTTTAAATTGTCGATGACTTTGGCTGTATCTTGGGCAGATGCGGTTTGATTCAACATCAATTGGCTCAGTTGCACATGCGTTTTAATAGCCGTTAACGGCGTGCGCAGTTCATGCGCAGCAAATGCACTAAAGTTTTTTTCGTGTTCCAGACTTTTATGTAGGCGTTCAATCAGCATCAATAAGTTATCGACAAAAGGCTGAATTTCTTTAGGAATTTTTTGTGATCTCAGTTCAATTAAATAACGAGAAGCTTCATCTAAAGATTGTTTTTTCTGAATTAAGTGGCGGGTGATGTGATCGAGCGGTAAAAACTCCAGACGGATAATCCACAAAATTAGCAAAATACAAATAATCAAAGTAAGCAGTAAAGGAATCAGTACCGACTGTAAAATTTGTTTAAGTAGGTTTTGCCGTAACTGAATTTTTTCAGCCACCACCACCTGAACTTCACCTTCACGCAGTACATAACTACGCCATTGCAGTCCATTTTCTGTCCATGTGCTGAAACCGACTTGTTGGTTTTTTAAATTTTTCGGTGCGCCTTGAGTGCGTGCAATCACATGCTGTGGTAATGAAACATCGGCACGGAAAATAGAGACTTCACAAGCAATTAAACTATGTAGCAAGGCATTTTCTGATTCGGCATGCAAACTTTCTGTGAGTTGTTCTAGGGGCAGTTGCTGAATCAGGCGGGCGACCATACGGGCTGAGGTAGAAAGTCGTTCATCCAGCGTATTTTGTAAGCGTTGTTCCAAGTCATGGTAGAGCCATGCAAAGACAATCACCCACAGCAAAATAAATGCACAGCTGATGGTCGATACCAAACGCCATTTCAGACTGTAGTTTTTCATGTCAGCAGCTCAGGTTTAAAGATGTAGCCGACACCACGCACCGTTTGAATAAAATCGGGGTGGATTTTATGCCGTAAATGGTAGATATGCACATTTAAGGCATTGCTTTCGATACTGTCTTGAAAGCCATACACTTTATCTATCAGTTCTTCATTTTTTAAGATTTGGTTCGGATGCCGTAAAAAGGTTTCCAATAGGCTATATTCACGGCGTGAAAGCTGAATGTTTTGTGAATGCCAACTGACTTCTTGTGTATCGAGGTTCATGTGTAACTGACCACTTTGCAGTTGGTTCGATGAATAACCACGATGACGGCGGCTTAATGCATATACACGGGCAATCAGTTCATTTAATTCAAAAGGTTTAGTTAGGTAGTCATCTGCTCCTAAGTTGAGCGCCTGTACGCAGTCTTGAGTATGATTCCGCGCGGTTAATACCAATACTGGAATATGAATGGCATCTTTACGCCAGTTTTCGAGTAACTGTAAACCATCTTGGTCAGGCAGACCTAAATCGAGCAGGCACAGATCTACCGCACTATGACGTATGAAGTAATCGGCATTGCGCGCGTTATTCACGTGTTCGACTGAAATACTTAAAAATTCGAGTGCTGCCACAATACTTTGGGCAATATAAGGATCATCTTCCACCAAAACGACGAACATATTTGCTCCTATACCACAGTCAGCCCAATATATGACACATCTCGATCACGCCACAAATTTAGATTAGGCACCTACAATGCTCAAGTTTACAAAGAAAAATCTTTATTAATGTTCTCTTAATCTACACTTACCGATAATACAGTCAGTTTTTTAATTTTTAGTATAAATACATGATTTTTATTCGCGTCATTGCTTATTTTGTGTTGAGTCTGTGTGCGGTGTGGGTCAATGCTGCCAATGAATTTTTAGCGTCCGATCAAGCTTTTAAGTTTCAGGCGACGTCATTGTCTGAACAAACGGTTGAACTGAAATGGGATGTCGCACCGCATTACTATTTATATCACGATCAATTCAAAGTCAGTCAGGCTCAAAAGCCGCTTGCTTTTAAATTGCCTGCAGGGCAGGAAAAAGATGATCCGACTTTCGGGCTGACACGTGTGCATTATGGGCAAGTGACAACACAGATTCAGGTGAAGCCTAATCAGCAATATCAAATTACTTGGCAAGGCTGCGCTGAAGATGGTTTGTGTTATCCCGTACAGCGTAAAACGATTCAAACCGATGCCGATGGTTTATTGCCACAGCATAATTTAAGTGCGGGCAAAGGTAATTTACTTCAGCAACTCAATCAGAATAATCAGGCTGCTTTAAACACTAACTTAAATGATGCAGATAAGCATCAAGCCAATGGTTCTAGTACACAAAAACAAGTTACGACAACTGCAAATACTGTAACGACAAAAGAACTCAAACTTGAACAGCAAACGCTAGAAAACAAAGCACAGCTTGCTGAAAATGCGGTTGCTGTAACACAAGCTGATCCTAAACTTACCCCTGAATCAGTAGAAAACGTTGATTTAGCAAATTCCTTAGAGATTGAAAATACAGATACGGCGTTGACAGACAATACATTCGCTGCATCAGCCAATTCAAGTAATACGGAAACAGCCAGTAGTACGAGTCTGAATCAGCAATGGAACAATGATCAATTTTTCCTGAATTTATTGTCTGGGCAAGGGTTGTTACTGAATGCGTTTATCTTTTTAGGTTTTGGGGTATTACTGGCTTTTTTACCGTGTTCATTGCCGCTGATTCCAATTCTTTCTGGCATTTTGGTGCAGCGCAATACAGGCTATAAAGCGGCAGCAATTGCGATCACCTTTATCGTCAGTATGGCGCTAGTCTATGGCTTGATGGGCGTTGTTGCGTCACACATTGGTTATAGCGTACAGCGTTGGTTCCAAAATCCCGTAGTGATTGCAGTTTTTGCTATGTTGTTTGTGCTCTTTGCTTTAAACCTGTTTGGACTGTATCAGTTGTCATTACCACAAGCAGTGTTACAGCGTTTAGATCGTATTCAGCAATATCAAAAAGGCGGTACTTTATTGGGTGCGGGCGTTATGGGGGTGATTTCTGCACTGATTGTCGGGCCATGTATGAGTGCGCCTTTAGCGGGAGCATTGCTGTACGTCTCACATTTGGATCAAGCAGCATTGGGTGGTTTATATTTGTTCCTGCTCGGTTTAGGTATGGGAATTCCTTTACTTATTGCCAGCATGTTTGGCGCGAAATATTTGCCAAAGCCAGGTTTGTGGATGGAACGGCTAAAATTTAGCTTTGGTTTTATCATGTTGGCAATGGCTTTGTATTTTGCTCGTCCGCTATTTTCTGTGACTTGGTACTATGTTGCTTTTGCTGTGGTGTTATTTGCCTTCGCTGCATATTTAATTGCAATTTTGCGCCACGTGTTACATCGTCCACAGCGTTTTTCGTTATTGGCTTTGGTGGCAGTAATCGCCAGTAGTGGAATTTGGCATGTCAATCAGAGTATTGCCAGTGTCAATGCGCAGGTACAAGCAGACCAATTACAGCCATGGATCAAAGTACGCACAGAACAAGAGTTGAATGCAGCTTTGGCCGCACATGCTCATCAAAAGATTGTGATTGATGTCTATGCCGATTGGTGTGTGGCGTGTCAGCCGATTGAGCGTGATGCGATTCCTCGTACCGATGTGCAAGATGCTTTAAAGCATGTGGTGCGGATTAAACTCGACTTAACCGAACAGCATCCTTCACAAGATGCCTTATTGAAAAAATGGCAGATTTTAGGGCCGCCAACGTTGTTATTTTTGGCAGATCCACAACGGGAACAACGTGAATTGCGTCTAACAGGTGCTTATAACGCAGCGCAATTGATTCAAAATATTCATCAACTGCAAGAGGCTGCGCCATGATTCAATCCGCAGTCTTGCAGTTAGGCATGTTGATGATTCCATGGCCATTGGTGTTTTTATTGCTAGGACTGATTGTCGTCTTTGCAATGGGTAAATTTTTTCAGCGTCGTTATACATGGAATGCACAGACTTGGACAGGTTATCAGGATGCATTATGGAATGCGCTGTGGATTGGTGCTTTAGTTGGGCGGGCAGTTTTTGTGTTGCAGCATTATGAGCTGTACTTTGCCAACCCGATTGATATTTTAAAAATTCAGGACAAAGGCTTTCATCTGATTGCCGCAGTTATGGCAGGTGTGGCGTGGTTTGTCTGGAAAAATCGCGCTATTCAACGTGTTGTTCTGGCATGGGCAGTTGCGCTCTTTATTACAGTACAAGTTGTAGGTTGGAGTCTTATCCAACCTTTGCAGACGCAGCATGCCTATCCCAATCTAGTATTGCACAACCTAGCGCAACAACCTCAAGATTTAGCTCAATTTTCAGGTCAGCCCACCGTGATTAATCTCTGGGCGACTTGGTGTCCAGTTTGTCACCGTGAAATGCCTGTTATGCAACAAGCACAGCAAGATTTCCCTGAGGTCAATTTTGTATTTGCCAATCAACGCGAATTTGCAGCAGAGATTCAAGCCTATTTACAGAAACATCGATTTCAGTTTGAACACGTGTTATTAGACCCTGCAGCTCGTTTAGGACAACACTTCAATATGTTCGGTTTGCCAAGTACTTTGTTTTTTAATGCACAAGGAGAATTGGTCGATCATCACATGGGTGAATTGACCAAGCCGATGCTGCAGCATTATCTGAAAAAAATACAAGCGAATCCATAAACGCGCTCTTAACGATTTGAAAGAAAACCCGCCGTGAAGCCAAAATTAAGGACAATCAATATGACATCTAACATCAAAAATAACATGCTGAAACTGGCGATAGGTATGAGTCTTGCCAGTAGTGTGAGTATGCTGCAAGCACAGGACAACCTCAAACAGCACATTGAAAAAGAAGGTTTTAAGTTTGTGCAGCAAATTCAGGCACCTGCACAAATGACAGGTTGGGCAGGGCATATTGAACAAAGTCCTGCGACAGTGTTTATTTCCAATGATCAGAAATACTATATTGTAGGCACTTTGTTTGATGCACAAGGCAATAATTTAACCGTCGATGCTTTAGACCGTTATGTGAAAAAGTCGGTACTTGAAGATGTGTGGCAAAGTCTGGAACACGCTACTTGGATTCAGGATGGGCAAACCAGTGCTGAAAAAATTGTCTACGTGTTTTCAGACCCGAATTGTCCGTATTGCCATACCTTTTGGAAGCAGGCACGTCCGTGGGTAGAATCTGGCAAAGTTCAGTTAAGACATATTATTGTGGCGGTGATCCGACCTGAAAGCAAAGGGCAGGCCGCGACTTTATTAATGGCGAAAAACCCACAGCAGACCTTTAATGCGTTCCATCGTCAATACGGACAAAAAAAGCTGATCGAGCAAAAAACTGTGCCTGTACATGTAGAAAAAACCTTAGAACAGAATCAGGCACTGATGGATAAATACGAGTTCTTTGCCACACCTGTTGTGCTTTGGAAAAATAAACAGGGCGAATTACAGTCGGTACAAGGAATGCCAAAATCTATGAAAGATGTGTTTGAGTGATTTTAAAAATTTCCGAGCAAATATCTAACTGAATATTCAAATCTAAAGCGCAAAAAAGCTTGCTCTAATTGCATTGGAGCAAGCTTTTTGGTGTAAAAGATTCAGTCTTTTATTTCTGAATACGAATCGCAAATTGAATGACGTGGGATTTGCCCTGATGCAGTTTGCCTTCTGAGCGTTCTACATCGCCCACAAAGAAATGAATCAGATGATCGTGTTTAAAATGGCTTAAAAACTCGATAGGATCGTACAGCATTTCTACTGCACGTGGGCCGCCCGTTTTATATTCTAGCTGACGAGTAGAATACAGCTCACCAACAAATAAACCGCCGTTGACCAAAGTTTCGCGCACGCCATTTAACACTTTTTGCTGTGTTTCAGGGTTAAAGTGACCAAATACGCAAATCACGTTGTCATATTGATTCGCTGGCCAATTCACCTGACTTAAATCTTGCTTTCGTGTATTTAGACTTAAACCACGTTGCTGTGCATAGCCTTGGGCCTTATCTAAAGCAACTTGCGAGTAGTCCCACAAATCTGCTTCAAATGCTTGCCCATTGGCTTGTGCCAAAGCGGCCAAATATAACAAGTTACGACCTTCACCTTCGGCCAAGCCCAAAGTTTTGCCGTGAATAGACAGTTTTTGCGTAATGTCCTGAATGAACGCATTGGCTTGTTCACCATAAATATGGTCATGTTGGCTGTAGCGTTCATCCCATTCATTATGGATATTTAACATAGTTTCGACTCGGTAAATAATTTGATGCTGTTATTCGGCTGTAGATGGAGAAAACTCTTTAAATGCTGCCACGGCGTTTGCGGCATACATGAGTGATGGGCCACCGCCCATATAAACAGCAATACCTAAAATTTCATTCAATTCTTCAAAAGTCATGCCCATTTTGACCAAAGTTCTGACGTGAAAACCGATACAACCATCACAGCGTTGTGCCACACCAATTGCAAGCGCAATAAACTCTTTGGTTTTGGCATCAATTACGCCGTCTTTCATCGCAACTTGTGATAGGGCATTAAAACTTTTAAGTAAATCGGGAGATTGTTCTTTAATGGATTTGATATTAGACGAAATTTCAGCAGTGAGTTCGGTATATTTCATGTTGTTTCACCATCAAGCAGATTAGAACCTAAAGACAATATACCATACATTTAAATATATTATGTTTGTGTATATTAATTAGCAACTTTGCTTAAATTCAGTAAATCTGTATTTATAGCATTATCAATTCACCCAAATCACTTTATAATGTTGCCGCATATTCTTGAGTCGCTGTTAAATAGTTGCGATGACTTCAAACCTCATTTTTTAAGTCTTATTCTCCCTCTTGATTCGGCTTATAAATCAATATTTTATAATTTTGTGTCTGAGTAGGCACATACAATAGGTGCCTGCATGGAAATTAAAGTCAATTATTTAGACAACTTGCGTCTTGAAGCTAAATTTGACGATTTTACCGTCATTGCCGATCAGCCCATCCGTTATAAAGGCGATGGTTCTGCGCCAGGCCCATTTGATTATTTCCTTGCGTCATCTGCATTGTGTGCTGCGTATTTCGTGAAGGTTTATTGCCAATCACGTGATATTCCAACCGATAATATCCGCTTATCTCAAAACAATATTGTCGATCCTGAAAACCGTTATAAACAGATTTTTAAAATTCAGGTGGAATTGCCTGCAGATATTTCTGAAAAAGACCGTCAGGGGATTTTACGTTCTATTGACCGTTGTACCGTAAAGAAAGTCGTGCAAACAGGCCCTGAGTTTGTGATTGAGCAAGTCGAAAGCATTGATGCCGATGCACAAGCTTTGCTGATGCCGAACTTGACTTCATCTCAAGCGACTTTTATTGCTGGTAAAGATTTACCGCTTGAAGAAACTATTGCCAATATGTCGGGTATTTTGGCAGGTTTGGGCATGAAAATTGAGATTGCCTCATGGCGTAATATCGTGCCAAATGTCTGGTCATTACATATTCGTGATGCGCAATCGCCAATGTGTTTTACCAATGGTAAAGGCGCAACCAAAGAAAGTGCATTAGCATCTGCTTTGGGTGAATTCATTGAACGTTTGAACTGTAACTTCTTCTATAACGATCAGTTCTGGGGTGAAGAGATTGCCAATGCCGAATTTGTGCATTATCCAAATGAAAAATGGTTTAAGCCTGGCCCAAATGGTGAATTGCCTAAAGAAATTTTAGATGAATATTGCTTAGAAATTTATGATCCTGAAGATGAGTTGCTGGGCACACATTTATATGACACCAACTCAGGCAATACTGAACGTGGTATTTGTTCATTGCCATTTGTGCGTCAATCCGATGGTGAAACGGTATATTTCCCATCAAATTTAATTGAAAACTTATATTTAAGTAACGGGATGAGTGCAGGTAACACGCTTGCAGAAGCTCAAGTGCAGTGTTTATCTGAAATTTTTGAACGTGCAGTGAAGCGTGAAATTATTCAGGAAGAAATGAGCCTGCCTGATGTACCGCAAGAAGTTTTGGCAAAATATCCAAGTATTGTGGCAGGTATTCAGGCTTTAGAAGAACAAGGTTTCCCAGTATTGGTGAAAGATGCGTCTTTAGGCGGTCAATTCCCTGTCATGTGTGTGACCTTAATGAACCCGCGTACAGGCGGTGTTTTTGCTTCATTTGGTGCACATCCAAACTTTAAAGTCGCTTTAGAGCGCAGCTTAACTGAACTATTGCAAGGGCGTAGTTTTGAAGGTTTAAATGATTTACCACAGCCGACCTTTAGCACGAATGCGGTAACTGAGCCGAATAACTATGTTGAACACTTTATTGATTCTAGTGGTGTAGTGTCTTGGCGTTTCTTTAGCGCGCAGGCAGACCATGAATTTGTAGAGTGGGATTTCACCAACAATGGTCAATATAGCAATGTCGAAGAAGCTGAGGCTTTATTTGCGATTTTAGAAGAAATGGGCAAAGAATCCTATATGGCGATTTATGAACATTTAGGTGCAACTGCTTGCCGAATTTTAGTCCCTGATTATTCAGAAGTGTATTTGGTAGAAGACCTGATTTGGGATAATACCAATAAAGCTTTGCTGTACCGTGAAGACGTTTTAAATCTGCACCGTTTGGATGATGAGCAACTTGAAGCTTTAGTTGAGCGTTTGGAAGAATGTGAGCTAGATGACTATACCGAAATCAAAACCTTAATTGGCATTGAATTTGATGACAATACCGTTTGGGGGCAGCTCACCATCCTCGAATTAAAACTGTTGATTTATTTGGCATTAGAACAGTTTGAAGAAGCTAAAGATTTAGTCGAAGCATTCTTACAATACAACACCAATACCGTAGAACGTGGCTTGTTCTATCAATGTATGAATGTCGTGCTTGAAGTTATTTTAGATGATGAAATGGATATTGCCGATTATGCTGTCAATTTCCGCCGTATGTTTGGCAATGAACGTATGGATGCAGTCATGGGTTCTGTTGAAGGCACAGTACGTTTCTATGGTCTAACCGAAACCAATATGCAGCTTGAAGGTTTAGATCGTCATTTACGTTTAATCGACAGCTACAAAAAACTGCATAAAGCACGTGCCAAGTTTGTTGGGCTGAATAAAGACTAATCTTGCAGAAGTAGAACGCTGTTCTGATTTGAATCACCGTCCAAGAAAAAGACTCGGCTTTAAAAGTCCGAGTCAGGTATTATAGCAACAACATGGTGTTGCATTTCAAATGCTATCTAAGATTTGCTGTTGCTATAGGAAAGGCAAAATAATAACCCTCGTTGTTGAGGGCTATTTCATTTAAGCGAGATGGTCACGAACAAATTGAGGATCTAAAATAAACAATTTAATCAGTGATTGAGCTGCTCCTGAAGGTCTTCTAACACCTTGCTCCCAAGATTCCAATGTACGTTTAGAGATACCTAAAATTTTAGCAAATTGATCTTGAGTGAGTTCAGACTTTCTTCGTGCTAAAGCAACATCTGTTTCATTGATCACAGTTTTTCTTGCTGCGTTATTAGCAAGCATTTGTTTAACGCCTTCTAATAATTCAACATTTAAGTCTCGTTTTGCTTCTCGAGCTTCCAATTCTTTGTCACTTAATAAACGACTCATTTCAGTAACTCCGCTAATTGTCTAAGTGTCTTTTTCTCAAGTTGGGTAATTGTGTCTTTACTATATAAGGTCAATAACCAAATTTCGCCATTTGCTAAACGGTTGTAATAAATTACACGAACACCACCTTGTTTACCTTTACTCTTTCCACCCCATCGAATTTTACGAACGCCGCCAGTACCAGGTTCTACATCTCCTGCTGTAGGGTTCTCGGCAATGAAAATTTTAAAGTCATTGTATTGTTCTTCAGTCCAATAGTAGGGATATTCATTGGTAAAAAAAGTAGTCTCACAGATGGTATACATCAAACACCTTTATACTACTTTGTAGTGTTTAATTGTATACTACTTTGTAGTACTTTTAAGCATTAAATTAGGTCTCATATTGTGAGCTTTTTTAGCCCAATCAAATCACTGCTAATCACCAAGCGCCAATAAACCTTCCCAGCTAAAATAATTCGGGCTTAAATGGCTGCGCTGCATCGCCCAAGTTCGACCTTGCAATTTACATGCTCCAATGGCGAGTTTTTGCACACCAAATTTATTTTTCACGGTATCCAACACTTGCTGTAATTGTTCCTGTTTTTCAATGGCGTCAGTATCTGTAAGCAGGTCGTGAATATAGCTTTGTTTGGGTTCAAGTCCCGTTAAAATCACACCACATTTTTTAAAGGCAATCCCTTCCTGAAATAGCGTTGTCACATGCTTCATCATGGCTTTGTTCATGAGCAAAGCAGAATCTGTTGGCTCATTGAAAGCAATAGTGACCGATTGATTGTAAAAAACTTGGCGCGGATCAAAACGGTTAGATTGCGCAAAAATGATCATACAACCACATAAACTTTTTTCAGCTCTGAGCCTTTGCACAGCAGATTGTAAATAATCGCTCAAAGCTTCTGAAAGCGCATGAATATCTGTTACACGCTGCCCAAAAGAACGTGAGCTGATGATTTGCTGCTTACTTACGGTATTGTGCTCCAGTTCAATACATGCTGTACCTGTGAGTTCAAGAATGGTTTTTTTCATCAAAATAGAAAATTGGCGCTCCATTTGGTCTGGATTGCTTGTTGCTAGATCAAATACAGAACGGATACCCAATGATTGTAATTTTTTAGCGTTTTTGCGTCCCACACCCCAGACTTCAGCGGCATCAATGTGTTGAAACAAGGCTTCTTTGCTGCATAAATCCATATCCAGTAAATTACATACGCCGTTGAAATAGCGGTTTCGCTTAGCAAGATGATTGGCTAGTTTGGCTTCAGTTTTACTTTGACCAATACCAACACAAACAGGAAGAGCCAGCCATTTCCACAAGGTTGTTTTAATTTCCTGTGCAAGTGCGTTTAAATCGCGCTGAGAATATGAACTCAACTCAATAAAAGTTTCATCAATCGAATAAATTTCAACATCTTTGGCACTGACAAATTCTTGAATAATATTATTAAAACGTCTGGACATTTCTGCATAGAGCGCATAATTACTTGAAAAGACCGCAACATCATGTTGTTGAATTAATTCTTGAACTTGGTAAAAGGGCACAGCCATTTTAATGCCAAGTCGTTTGGCTTCTTCGGAACGTGACACCACGCAGCCATCGTTATTGGAAAGCACCACCACAGGACGATGATTCAGGTGTGGTTGAAACAACCGCTCACAGCTCACATAACAATTATTAATGTCAATGAGCGCAAAAACTTGCTCTAAAGCTTTCATGACTATTCTACTTATTCGGCTTTTTTATGCGTTATTGTGGGTTTAAACCATCAGGTTTTTTAAATTCCACGTGACCACGGCAAACACTTCAAAAGTTTGCCCATCTTTCAGGTAAATGCTGTCGTAGTCGGGGCTTTCTGCCTTGAGCCAAGCTTCGGGCAAAGTGGCAGGGTCGTAGTCTTCACCAAAATGTTCGGCCAATTCACTTTTAGACATTTTGGCTGTAATCATCAAGCGTTTAATAGTCAGGTCTTTTTGGTCGATTAATGCAACCACAATGCTGCGGTGTTTGGCTTCTTTACTGCGATCTACCAGTACAATATCGCCGTATTCAAGCCCTGCATTCACCATAGAGGTGGTGCGTACCACATTTAAAAAGGTCGCATTTTCATTGGAAATGAGATATTCATTCAGATCAATATTTTTATCAATATAGTCTTGAGCAGGCGAAGGAAAACCTGCAGGAATGGATTCTATTGTTACGGGAAGATGCAGCGTTTTTCTTTTAGCAAGCGCTTGAAAATCATGCTGATTCAGCAATTCAATTTGTTCAAGCAGGGCATTCAGGCTAGGGCTGGGTTTACCATCGCTGCCCATGATTTTTTGTAATGACGCCCAAGCAGCGTCAGAGAAGTAAATAGGTAACTTCTTAGACATGAGATTACTCCTACGCAACGAGGCGTGTTTGAAGTGAAATTTGATGTGTTGATAGCATAGCTGAAAACATGATTAAGATTCAATCTACGTGGATAATTGATTGCTAGATATAGATCACACTCTACGATTGCATAGCTATACAAACACAAGCCTTTCCGTTAGGATTTTTCTATCGCAGCAGCATATTTAGAGATTGGCATGCATATTGTTGAAGACATTTATTTAACGAAAGAAGAAGTTGAATCTTTACTGTTGGGATTAATCAATTCACAACTTGAACCTGAGTTTTTAATGCAGGATTTCATTAAACATCAGGTCTGGTCTTTGGCTGAATATTTTAAGCAAAATACTGAACATGAAATTGATTTTGCGCAAATCAGTTGCCCGATTAAAGTCAAAGCGGAATATCAAAATCATCGTTTAAAACGTCATTTTCTGGTTGAGTTTCATCTGACCACCACACCTTTTTTTAATTATGAGCCAGAAGAAAATAGCGTGGCTTACTCCTACATGATGAAAGATTTTTATCTGACCGATATTATTTTTTATGATGCCTATACGGGTGAAAATTTGCAGGCTTGGATGCAAAAAAGATTCGTGATTTTGCAGGGTGAACGTGAAATAGAAGTGAATTCATTGTCATGGTATGCAGATTACAATTTGCCGCAAGTTACACAAAATATGGTGTCTTTTGTGAGTGAAGCTGCTTATGACACAGGTTTAGATCAGATTGTAGATGAAGTGAATTTGCGTTTACGACAAGCCAAGACCGTTAATTAAATAGCTATCATCTATCTAAAAAATGATTATTTGAGATGGATGGCAGGGAATATACGATTACACAATGCTGATCAGGTTAAGGAATATCGAAAATGACCACAATCACACATGATTTAGGTCATGGCATGGGGAATGACTGGGAATATAAAGATTGGGCACATCTGACTGTCTCAGAATTACACAACCTGCAACCGTATTACCCATGCTTGCAAGGGGGTATTCAAATTCTGTGGTGCAGTCCGCGCCCATTTTCATCAGCCGCAGTGATTGAAGTCACGCAGGATGCAGTCAGTACAGATAAAATAGGAAGTCGCTCGTATTTCATTAAACGCAGTCATCGTTCATTTCGTAATGCGCAAGATATTTTGCAAGAGCATGCTTTTTTGCGACATTTAGCCAGTAAAAACATTCCTGTTGCGACATTAATTGCCTCGAATTGCGGACTGACCGCTTTAGAAATGGGCGACTGGACTTATGAAGTCTACGAAAAAGCAGCAGGTTTTGACTTATATGTCGATCAGCAATCTTGGACGCCGTTTTTCTATACAGAACATGCTGCAAAAGTGGGAAGTTTGCTTGCCAAATTGCATGTCGCCATGCAGGATTTTCCTGAGTTACATGGCAGATCGGCGCGTTATTTAGTATCAAATCAGCAGCTTTTAGAAAGTGAAAATATTGTAACGGCTATTCAGCAACGTATTCAAAATAGCCCTGAATTGAGCCGTTATTTTGCCGATAAAAACTTAGACGCCGTTTTTTTAGAGCGTGTATCTCAGACGCATCATAAAATTAAGCATATATTGCAGCAGACCACTAAAATTTGGACGCATAATGATTTGCATGCTTCTAATCTGTTTTGGTCTACGCAAAGTGCCGATGCCAATATTACCGCGGTGATTGATTTTGGCTTATCGGATCGAAATTCAGCGCTTTATGATCTTGCGGTAACGATTGAGCGTAACTTTATAGATTGGTTAGCTTTAGAACATACATTACAAATCAATATTGACGAAGCGGGTTTAAGCGCGTTTTTACAGGCGTATTTTGCAGAAATACATCCGCAACAAGACTTTAGCATTTTGCCAGAACTGCTAAAAATTGTGCATTTGGATTTCGCATTTTCAGAGCTTGAATATTTTGTCGGGATTACCCAAAACCTGAAACATGCCGATGCTGCTTATTATGATTGGATTGTTGGACATGTAAATTGGTTTTTTGCAGAGCAAGGACAGCAATTTACCCAGACTTTTACTCGATTAATTCAACGCGAATTGTCATAATCTGCACAGCTAAATGCCTCAAGCATCACTACTTTTTTAATGCAAGATTTTATATGTACAATTGTAAATTCAAACAGAATATATTCACTGCGCCTTTAAAAATCTTCATTCTGTCATCGCTGTGTTGGGTACCTTGGGTTGATGCAGAAAATGGTATTCAATAATTTGATACGATTGTCATCACAGCCAATGAAACCACGCCGTATTTTAGTTTTACAGTAAAGACTGAGGGTTTGGGTACAGATTGTTTACAAAAAGCGCCTGCCTCTATTTCTGTTATTACTGCAGATGCGATTGTCGATCAATTTAATTTATGGTTTGAATGTACAACATAGCTCTGCTGCTGGAACAGGAGTACATTTAGAAATATTTCAACTGCCAATCATCACTATAACTGCTGAAAAGCAGGATGAACGTCATTCTCCATCTCAAGCGATTACACAGTTCAACCACAATTGACTAGGTCTTAATTGAGAAGTGTCCGTTTTAATTGGGGGCTATTACACAACATCAATTCACTGACAACCTAAGTGTTAATGCTAACTGAACCGTACTGGGTTTACAACAGGCATTCAGCTAAATAAAACGTTAAATCTAAAAGACCCAAAATTTTTCTGGGTCTTTTTTTATGAGAATAGATAATATTTTAAACAACGGTCACTTCTTGCTGATAAATACAGGATTGCGCAATCTGTTTTTTTTTGGCTGCGGTCATTTCAATATTTTCCCATTTATCCATCTGCTGCAGGAGCCAGATAAAATCATCGACTTTCGGTTCGGCACTTTCCCCAACAAAATTCCGGATGATATTCTTAATCTTGTAAAAGTCATAGACATGCCGCTGGGCGGAACATTCAAACTGAATAATCTGATAGTCTACCAGCATGTCCCATACTTCTGATAAATCACTGCACTGCTTTAAATCATCCTGCGCTTTTTGTACTGCCTTGACCACTGCCTCTACAGTAAATGGATGCTGTTCTGCCCATTCCTGGGTCATGGCTAAGACTTTATCGGCAACTTTTGGAATGACATTCTGGCTCGCCGCAACGATAAAACTATAGCCTTCAAGTTTGGCCTGAATATTCCAGGGTTCTCCCACGCAAAAACCATCAAATACCTGTTCTGCGATTCCTTTTACCATGGAAGGCGGTGGAGAGGTCATCAGCTGGATATTCTTGGCCAGTTGTAGATCGGTTAGCGCCAACCATTCTTTTAAGCAGTAATGGTGAATCGAATATTTATAGACATAGGCCAGATTGATGGGATGATCCTGTTGTAAAGCCAGTACCAGTTTCCTTGAGGTACTTTTTTCATCATCCCCTGGCTGGATGCCGAGTTCATAACACAGATCTTGGCGCAGGCTAATAAAAGCCTGATTCACGCTCAGTACTAGAGGGGTTTGTAAAGTTACCTGTAACTGGTCTGTGCCCAAGGCAGCAGCGGGCAACATGGCGGACAGACAATGTGCAGCATCCAGAAAGCCATAGGCCAAACGGTCACGCAAACTTGACCAGGAGGCTTCACGGATTAAATTGATGGTTAATCCTTGCTCGGAAAAATACCCCTGTTTTTCGGCCCAGAGAATGGCAACACAATCAAGTAAAGGAATATAGCCAATATTGAGTTCAGTTTTTTCTAATGTGGACATATGCTTTTCCTTATTGGCCCAATAACAGCTTCTGTGCATCCAGTAAGCGTCTGGCCATTTCACCAATGGTAATCCGGTGACTCATGGCATTTTTACGCAATAAAGCAAAGGCTTGTTCTTCCGTTAATGCATGTAGCTGGATGAGCAGTGCTTTGGCTTTATCAATATCTTTACGATCAATCAGCTTGTCCTGGGTTTCTTTTAAATCATTCAGCAGCTTTTTATGCTTGCGAAACTGTTCAATTGAAATTTCCAGAATGCTTTCTAGTTTGGTGGGATCAATACCATCGACAATATAAGCCGTGATTCCGGCATCAATCGCACTTTTGATGGTGTCTTTATTGGAGTTCTGGGTAAACAGCACGGTCGGAAGTTCATATTGGCTGACGCAGCTTTCAATAATATCCCGATGTGGATGATCCATATTCAGCAGAATCACATCGGCATGAATGCCTTTGACATGCACCATATTCAGGTCATTCAGGATGAGACAGGCCACCACCTGAAAATCATGTAAAAGCAGGGATTCCTGGATAAATTGAGCGCGCTCCAGATCATCATCAATAAGAGCTATTCGTAATTTGGACATGGAATATTTTCAAGTAAGGCCTAAGGAATATTCAAGCACGAATAAAGCAAAAAACATGCCATTAAATTGGTGCATAAAATTCTATTTTTCTGTTCAATTTAGTGCATAGCTTTAGGGATTTCAGCTGATGGCTGATCAAAATGAAGCGTTTAGGTAGATCATCTGCCTGAAACAAGGCATTTTTCTATTAAAAAAGTTGGCACGGTTTCTGCATTTATTAAATCGTCAAAGATGACTTTCAATACTAACAACGGCCAACGATGTCCGTTCTGATCGTAATTGCACTTTCAAGGAGTGTGATTGGTATTTCGTTCAGCACAGGATAAATGACATGGTCAGTTGTTCAGCAATACAAAACGCACAAGCGTTTCAACCCTTCCTCCAGCATTACAAAGTGCTGGGTCGCGGTATTTACAACATATTCAATCAGCAGACATATCAATGCCTAGACGTGATATGTGGCTTTTTATCATCTTTAAAAAAACAATAGTTGGAGTGCAGATATGAAAATTCTCATGATTGGGCATGGCATGGTGGGGCATAAATTCATCGAATCTGTACTGGAACAGGCCGGTGATGACATTGAGCTGACCATTTTGGCAGAAGAGCCACATTTAGCTTATGACCGGGTACATTTGACCGAATATTTCAGCGGCAAGTCGGTCAAGGATTTGAGTCTGTGTCGTAGTGATTTTGCCGATGCTTATGGCATTGATTTGCGACTTAATACTAAAGCGGTTGAAATTGATCAGCTCCATAAAACCGTCACCACCAGCCAGGGTGATGTGCTGAGTTTTGACAAGTTGATTCTCGCTACCGGTTCTTATGCCTTTGTGCCACCAATCCCGGGCAATGACCGTCAGAATTGCTTTGTTTATCGTACCATTGAAGATCTGGATGCCATTCGTGCAGCCAGTCTGAATGCCAAAACTGGCGTAGTGATTGGCGGCGGCTTGCTAGGGCTGGAAGCAGCGAAAGCCCTGCGAGATCTGAATCTGGAAACCCATGTCGTAGAATTTGCTCCGCGTCTGATGGCGGTGCAGATTGATGATCTGGGCGGCCAGATACTGCGCTCTAAAATTGAAGACCTGGGTGTCAAGGTACATACTCAAAAGGCCACGTCAAGTATTGAAGATGGTGACAGCACTCAGCATGTAATGAAGTTCGGAGATGGTTCGGTGCTTGAAACCGATATCATCCTGTTCTCGGCCGGCATTCGTCCGCGTGATGAACTGGCGCGCCAAAGTGGTTTACTGATTGGTGAGCGTGGCGGCATTATCATTAATGATTATTGCCAAACCTCACATCCGGACATTTATGCGATTGGTGAATGTGCACTTTGGGACAATAAAATTTATGGTCTGGTTGCACCAGGCTATGACATGGCGCGGATCGCGGCAAAACATGTCCTAGGCCAAGAAAGTCATGCATTCGCTGGTGCGGACATGAGTACCAAGCTCAAACTGATGGGCGTGGATGTTGCTTCTATTGGTGATGCACATGCCATGTCCCCAGGTGCTTTGAGCTATTTCTATGCTGATGAAGCCGCGCAGGTTTATAAAAAAATCGTGGTGTCAGCAGATAAGACCAGGCTGCTGGGCGCGGTGCTGGTGGGCTGTGCTAAAGAATATAGTGATCTCCTGCAAATGATGCTGAATGGTCTGGCTGTACCGGAGCAACCGGAAAGCCTGATCATGCCGGGCTTTGATCAGTCAACCTCCAAATCAGGTGGTAGTGGTGTCGATTTATTGCCTGACAGTGCGACCATCTGTTCCTGTAATAACGTTTCCAAAGCTGATATCTGTTCAGCCATTGATGGCGGTGCAACTTCATTGGGTGCGCTGAAAAAATGCACGCAGGCTGCAACGGCATGTGGTGGCTGTGCGCCACTGGTAACGCAGGTTCTCAAATCTGAATTACAGCGTCAGGGTGTCACGGTGAACAATCACCTGTGTGAACACTTTGCCTATTCACGTCAGGAACTGTATCACCTGGTACGCGTGCATGAGATCAAGACATTCTCTGACCTGATTCAGCAACATGGGCACGGCATGGGCTGTGATATCTGCAAACCGACTGTAGCCAATATTCTGGCATCTTGCTGGAATGATTTTGTGCTAAAACCAAGTCATGCCGGTTTGCAGGATAGCAACGACTATTACTTGGGCAATATCCAGAAAGATGGTTCTTATTCGATTGTGCCACGTGTTGCAGGCGGCGAAATTACCCCGGATGGCCTGATTACCATCGGTCAGATCGCCAAAGATTATGGTCTATATACCAAAATCACAGGCGGACAACGAATTGACATGTTTGGTGCACAGGTACATCAGCTGCCTGAAATCTGGGAAAAACTGATCAATGCCGGTTTCGAGTCCGGACATGCCTACGGCAAATCCTTACGTACGGTGAAATCTTGTGTGGGCAGTACCTGGTGCCGTTTCGGAGTCGATGATTCTGTCGGCTTGGCGATTTTCCTGGAGAATCGTTATAAAGGCCTGCGTTCACCACATAAAACCAAAATGGCAGTATCTGGCTGTACCCGTGAATGTGCAGAAGCACAGAGCAAGGATGTCGGTGTCATTGCCACCGAAAAAGGCTGGAATCTATATGTATGTGGCAATGGCGGTATGAAACCGCGCCATGCTGAACTACTTGCCTCGGATCTGGATACTTCCACACTGATCAAATATATCGACCGCTTCTTTATGTTCTATATCCAGACAGCAGATCGTCTGCAACGCACCAGCGTATGGCGTGACAATATGGAAGGTGGGCTGGACTATCTGAAAGATGTCATTGTGCATGATTCACTGGGTATTGCTGGTGAACTGGAAAGCCGTATGCAGCATGTGATTGGCACTTATCAGGATGAATGGCGCACCGCGATTGAAGATCCTGAAGTACGCAAACGCTTTAAGACTTTTATCAATGCCAAAGCAGCTGAGCAGAATGACCCGAATATTCAGTTTACGCCTGTACGTGGCCAGATTCGTCCAAAGACAGAAGCTGAACGTGATTTAAACCGTATTCCAGTGGTTGAAGCCTAAATACCACAGTCAGGGAGAATGAAAATGACAATTTTAAAAGACATGAACGAACTGAACTGGTACGAAGTCTGCAATCTGGATGAGATTACCCCGAATACCGGTGTGGCAGCCCTGATTGAAGATCAGCAGATTGCAATTTTTCGCGTGGGTCAGGAACAGCGGGTGTATGCACTCAGCAATCAAGATCCATTTAGTCTGGCCAATGTCATGGCACGTGGCATTCTGGGTGATCTGCAAGGTGAGCGTGTAGTCGCATCCCCAATTTATAAGCAGCATTTCAGTCTGGTGACCGGCCGTTGTCTGGAAGAGCAAAACCAGAAATTACTGGTATTTCCAACCCGAATTGAAAATGGCAAAGTTCTGGTGAGTCCGACTCCACAAAAGACCTATATTTCCAGTAATGGTCAGAACACAGAGCGTTTAAAACTGGTACTGGTCGGAAATGGGCTGGCGGGCATGCGCTGTCTGGAAGACTTGCTGGATATGGCGCCAGATCGTTATGACATTACCGTGATTGGGGAAGAGCCATGGGGCAATTACAATCGGATCATGTTGTCACCGGTATTGTCTGGTGAGAAAAGCTTTGCCGAAATTATGCTGCATTCAGCCGACTGGTATGCTGAAAAAGGCATTCGATTCATTGCTGGGGATGCTGCCATCGCTATCGACCGTTCGCGTAAACAGGTCCACACCCAAAAAGGCGAAGTCGTTGCTTATGATCGTCTGATCCTCGCTACTGGTTCCAAACCCTTTATACCACCAATTTCAGGTGCTGAACTTGAAGGCGTGATTAGCTTCCGGGATATTCAGGATGTTAACCACATGCTGGATTACTGCAAAACCAAGCAAAATGCCGTCGTGATTGGAGGTGGGTTGCTGGGTCTAGAAGCAGCTTATGGACTGAAGCAGCAGGGGATGAATGTAACTGTGCTGCATCTGATGGACCGTATTATGGATCGTCAACTGGATATGAAAGCCAGTCAAATGCTGAAAAAATCAATTGAAGATAAAGGCATTCGAATCATCACTGAAGCCAACACCGAAGAGCTGCTCGGTATAGACGGCCACGTGACTCAACTGCGTTTAAAAGACGGGACAGTGCTGGATGCTGATTTGGTAGTTTTTGCCGTCGGGATTCGACCAAATAAAACTCTGGCTGAACAGGCTGGCTTGCGCTGCAATCGTGGAGTACTGGTGAATGACACCATGCAAACCTATGACCCGAGTATTTATGCAGTGGGTGAATGTATTGAGCATCGTGGTCAGACCTTTGGATTGGTTGAACCCCTATGGGGACAAGCCTTTATCTGTGCGACGCATCTGGCTGAACATGGCCGACTGACCTTTAAGGCACCGACTGTTCCGACCCAACTCAAGGTCAGTGGATGTGATGTCTTCTCGGCCGGAAATTTTGAACCTCAGGATGATTTTGAAGATATCGTGCTGAATGATGAAAAACGTCAGATTTATAAACGGATCATCATCCAGCAGGAAAAAGTCATTGGTGCGGTGCTATTTGGCGATACTGAAGATGGGGCTTGGTATGCAGAACTGATTGCGGACCAGACACCAATTAGCAATATCCGCAGCAAACTGCTTTTTGGTCGGGATTTTGCATTCAAAAAGGCAGGGTAATCGGATAAATCTCCTCCAACCCCTCTTGGATAAAGAGGGGAACCTCCCTCCTTTGCTAAAGGAGGCATAGGTATCTACACATCTTTAAGTACCTAGTGCAATGGTTGCGATTTCATTCAGTTCATCTATTGAATATTCTGAGAGCAGTTGAAGAGTATTTAGTAAAATCGAGAGTCCTGCCAATATGGCAG
>NZ_VPCW01000026.1:0-33102 GCF_013418015.1 Acinetobacter sp. YH12211 | reverse complement strand
TCTATCTGCGACTAAAGTGCCTTCCTCATCCCATCTTCTTAGGGTTTGGATGGAAACACCCAGTGTTTTAGCTGCAACGCCAATACTAACATATCTACTCATTTGTATATAATAATATAGAAATAGGTAGATTTCAACTAGCAGTTATTAACCCCTGCAACCGTGCCCATTCTCTTGGCGTCATTTTCCGAATACCTTTCCGATTTACCTCTCCTTTAATTCTAGTAGTTGGAGTAAAGTCTGTAATTCTATGATCTATAACTAAATTACGCTCTCTCCCCATTCCACCTACAACTATGGCATTGGCAATTGCGTGATCTGGAATAATAGCGTAACCAAAACCATTTCCTTTATTTTCATGTCGAGCTTTATGCTTTTCCAAGGTATCTAAATACTGTGTAGATAAGTAATATTTAGTAGGTACAACCTGAGTTTCCTTTATATCGGCAAAACAGGTTTTTTTATTTAATGGTTGTGGATAAGAGAAATTTTGAATTCCAGTATCTTTATGGAAGCCTACAATAAAAATTCGCTCTCTATTTTGGGGAACACCAAAATCTTTAGCATTTATAATTTGAGGCTCAGCAACGTAGTAACCTAAATCATCTCTTAATGTTTTTAAAATAGTTTTAAGTGTATTTCCCTTATCATGACTAATTAAGCCTTTAACATTTTCTAAAAAGAAAGCTTTAGGTTGTTTCCGTTTTATAATATCCGCAACGTCAAAAAATAGCGTACCGCGTGTATCTTCAAATCCAGATCTTTTACCTGCAATTGAAAAAGCCTGACAAGGGAAGCCTCCACATAAAATATCGAAATGATCAGGTATCGCATTTTTAGTAGACTCTAAAGTGATATCACCATAAGGCGTTTCACCAAAATTGACGGAATATGTTTTTTGGGCATATAGGTCTATTTCTGATGAAAATACGCACTCGCCACCAAGATTTTGTAACGCTAGCCGAAATCCACCAATTCCTGCGAATAGGTCAATAAATTTAAATTTACTTGGGTATTCTGGATAAAAAGGGATTGATTCAAAGAGGGAAAGGTTTTCCTCTTTGTTTACCACTAATTCACCATGAGCCTTTAAAACTTTTGGACTAGTAGAGTTCATCTCAAACCTTCAAGGCGATACAATAACAAAGCCATTACAATAACAAAATTTACCTTAAATAGCATGCAGTGCAAGACACAAGCTGTCGCTCTAGCACAATATTCGATAAGCGTTAGGACAGATGCCTGAGCTGAACTCAAATCACAAAAACGCTTCCAACACCGAATTTAAAAACACATGCCCTTGCGCAGTACATGCCAATCGCTTCGGATCATCCTGCAACAATTGCCGCTGACGCAATGTATTTAAAATATCCTGCAAATCATCCAAGTTTAAACCTGTGCGGGCAGTATACAAGTTTGCCTCAACCCCATCATTCAGGCGCAGTGCATTCATCATAAATTCAAATGGCAACTCATCGGCTGCAATTGCTTTAAACTGCAAGTTTTCCGCAGGTACTTTGGCTAAGTAATCTTTCGGCAAACGGGTTTTTTGGAAGCGATACACACCATCATGCAAAGTCACTTTGCCATGCGCCCCCGCACCTATCGCCAAATAATCGCCAAACTGCCAATAATTTAAATTATGTGCAGACGGCAACTCTTTACGCCATGCAGACACTTCATAATTCACAAAACCTTGCGCAGTTAAATAGGCTTCACCCTGCGCTTGAATTTCTTCCAAGACATCATCTACAGGTAAAATTGGCTGAGTGCGGAAAAAAACAGTATTAGGCTCAATAGTCAATTGATACCATGAAATATGCGTTGCACCATGTTCCACTGCCAGTTTTAAATCCTGCAGTGCTTGCTGCAAAGTCTGTTCAGGCAAGCCATGCATTAAATCGACATTAATTCGCTGAAAGCCCGCTTCACGCGCCAAGCCAATTGCGGCAATCGCATCATCATTAGAATGAATACGCCCTAATTTTTTTAAATGCTCAGTATTAAAACTCTGCACGCCAATCGACAAACGGTTAATGCCTGCAGCCAAATAATCTGCAAAGGGATCATGCTCCACTGTTCCCGGATTAGCTTCCAACGTAATTTCGCAGTCATCTTCAAAAGCTAGCACGGCTTTCAGCTGTGTAAATAACCATTGATACCCCTGTGCTGAAATTAGCGAAGGTGTGCCACCGCCAATAAAAACACTGTGAATTTTCCGCCCCTGCGCAAACTGAGTCTGGGTTTTAAAATCTTCCAGCAAAGCCTGTAGATATTCCTGTTCTAAATCTAAACTCAACTTACCGTCAGGCACAGCATGTGAATTAAAATCACAATACGGACACTTACGCACGCACCACGGCATGTGAATATATAAAGATAAAGGAATATCAATGGGTTGAAGTGGATTCAAAGACAGACTCAATGCAAAATCAAAACAGTGATACAGATTTTAACATGACTACAGCAGGACACTGATGTATTCCCTAGAATTTGCTTTAGACTAGAATCTGTTTAATAAGAAAAAATGTGAAAATGATGAAGATATCCAGCCAATTACTCTTAATTTTGCCACTGGCGATGGGCATCGGGATTGCAATGGCCTTTCAAACTGCAATCAACAGCCAATTGCGTGAATATTTATATTCTCCGTTACAAGCTGCCCTTTTCTCTTTTTTGGTTGGTACAATAGTTTTAGCCATACTGGTATTTTTTCAGCAAGTCGAAAAACCCAACCTCAGCACCTTGCTCAACATCCCATGGTATTTATGGATTGGCGGATGTCTAGGGGTTTATGCCATCAGCATGAGTATTTATAGTGCTCCAAAACTAAGTTTACTCACTTTATCTGGGGTGATTATTTTTGGACAAATGGTCACATCAATGCTGATTGATCATTTTGGGTTCTTGGGCACTGATAAAGTCAGTATCAATTGGCAACGTCTTTTAGGTAGCGTGGTGATTTTTATTGGTGTGCTTCTCACTTTACAACGCTAATACCCAAACGCTAAGCACCTCATGCATTGAGATTTTTTGTGTCAAATATACATTCTGTGACCACGACCCGTTTTGAATTAAAACAGCTTTTTCAACTGATGATTCCAATTTTGGTCACACAATTTGCGCAAGCAGGTTTAGGTCTGATTGATACCATTATGGCAGGTCACATGTCTGCCACCGACTTAGCTGCTATTGCCGTTGGGGTCGGTTTGTGGATGCCCATTATGCTGCTGTTCAGTGGCATTATGATTGCTACCACACCCTTAGTCGCCGAGGCTAAAGGCGCGCGTACCCCAGAAAAAATTGCAACCATCGCCCGTCAGTCTTTATGGATTGCGTTTATTTTAGGTGTGATTGCAGGGCTGATTTTACAGCTCATGCCTGCACTATTGCCATTATTTGGTGTGCCTGAAAATTTACAGCCCAAAGCAGGCTTATTTTTACATGCCATCGGTTTTGGGATGCCTGCCGTGACCATGTATGCCGCTTTGCGCGGTTATTCAGAAGCACTGGGCTATCCACGCCCTGTGACCGTAATTAGTCTGTTGGCATTGGCTTTATTGGTTCCACTGAACTTTATGTTTATGTATGGTTGGGGGCCTCTGCCTGAACTGGGCAGTGCGGGTTGTGGTTTTGCCACTGCTATTTTGCAATGGTTAATGTTTATAACTTTGGCATTTTATATTTTTAAAAGTCGCGCCTATCAAAGCACACAGGTATTTAGCCAATGGGAAGCGATTGATGCGGTCTGGATTAAACGCATTTTGCTATTAGGACTACCAATTGGTTTAGCCATTTTCTTTGAAGTGAGTATTTTTAGTACTGCCGCCATTGTAATCAGTCCTTTGGGAGAAACCAAACTGGCAGCCCATCAAATTGCCATGTCAGTCACATCTCAGTTATTTATGATTCCCATGTCTTTGGCAATTGCCCTGACCATTCGTATTGGCACATATTATGGCGAACAAAATATTCACGCCATGCGTAAAGTACAAGGCTTAGGCTTTGCAACTGCAACTGTATTTGCCTTTTCTACAATGACGCTGATGTGGTTTTTCCGTCCTGAAATCATTTCAATTTACACCCGCGACCCGCAAGTGGCGCAAGTGACGATGTCTCTATTATTATTTGCGATTGCCTATCAACTCATGGATGCATGGCAAATTAGCGCAGCAGGTTGTTTGCGTGGCATGCAAGACACTCAGGGCCCAATGTGGATTACCATGCTTGCTTATTGGGTTGTGGCTTTCCCCATTGGCGTGTATTTAACTCGTTACAGCAGTATGGGCGCTGCAGGGGTTTGGGTCGGGCTGATTGTCGGTTTAAGCATTGCCTGTGTGTTACTTCTGACCCGTTTATATTTCAACAATCAACGACTGGAACGCCAATTTACAGCATAAACCTCAGCCTACTCACCTACATGCCAAAATACGTTTTGGCACGTGGGTCTTGTGATCAAAAAATACTTTAACAATTAAAAGTAGGCATTTTGCTCACGAACACTTATGATCAAAAGATAGTAAAGATGATCTTGAGGAACATCGCATGGCAAAAACGGCGCGTACACCTGGTCGTCGCTTTATGAAACTTGCGAGCATGACAGCAAGTATTGCAACCAAAACGGTATCGAACTCGATTAAAAACCTCACCGCAGATGAAGAACAAAAAAATGCGGCACGCAGCCAATTGTTTCAGGATA
The DNA here is from genome assembly GCF_013418015.1 of Acinetobacter sp. YH12211. Classification (NCBI taxonomy): domain Bacteria; kingdom Pseudomonadati; phylum Pseudomonadota; class Gammaproteobacteria; order Moraxellales; family Moraxellaceae; genus Acinetobacter; species Acinetobacter sp. YH12211. The sequence continues at coordinate 28,403 of NZ_VPCW01000026.1, read as the reverse complement.
TTGGTATCCAAATTGCTGATACCTTAGGCGAAATGAAAGGTGCGGTGATGAAAGTCGGGCAAATTGCCTCGCAATATAAAGATATTTTTCCGCCTGAAGTTGCCAAAGCCATCAGTAAATTACAGCGCCAAGCACCTGCCATGCCTTTTGCTGAAATTAAGGCACAAGTTGAAAAAGAACTTGGTAAACCGCTCGACAAAATTTTTAAACACTTTGATGAAACTCCGTTTGCAGCCGCATCTATTGGGCAAGTGCATAAAGCCATTTTACCCAATGGCGAGCAAGTGGTGGTCAAAGTGCAATATCCTGGGGTCGATGAAGCCTGCGAAAGTGACCTGAAACAAGTCCGTTTGGCACTGCGTTTAATGGGTGTACTTAAAATAGACCGTAAATTACAAGACCGTCTATTTCAGGAAATTCAGGAAAGTTTAGACAATGAGCTGAACTACCAGATTGAGGCACAAAACCTAGAAGTAGCGCGTACCTTTCACGCGGCTTTGGATGATAAAATTATTATCCCACAAGTGTTTAAAGACTATTCTTCGCGGCATATTCTCACCTTAAGTTTGGAACAAGGTGAAAATATAGAAACGGCAAGCACATGGTCACAGCGTACCCGCAACACTTTGGGACGACGTTTATTGCGTGCCATGGGTCAAGAAATCTTTTATTTAAAACGCTTTCATTGCGACCCGCATCCGGGCAACTTTGCGTTCCGCCAAGATGGTTCTGTGGTGATTTATGATTACGGCGGCGTCAAAACTCTATCGAATGATGTAGTGCATCATTTTCGACAACTGATTCATGCTGCGCGTGCGCAAGATATTGCCGAAATTGAACAGCATCTAGATGCACTGCAGGCAATTTCTGCATTGGGTAAATTCCCTGAAGATTTATATTTGCAATGGTTAGAAGTGCTGATGCGTCCGCTAACCACACATTATGATTTTGCTGAAAATTCTGCCCATCATGATGGCGTTGAGTTGGTCAAAAGTTCATTGAAATATTGGGATGTGTTTAAGCCTTCTCCCGATACCTTAATGGTGAATCGAACTGTTTCAGGGCATTATTGGAATTTAATTCATTTAAAAGTACATGATAATTTAAATGATATTTTTGAGGAGTTGGTTCCACCGCGAGCTTAGACTCAACTTTGGACTCAGCAAAGGATGCTGAAAATAAAGCCCAATCTGTTTTATGCTCCGTAACTAAAATTATAATCCAGACAAAAAATCCTCCCAAATGTAGGAGGATTTTTTGTTATCTAAACCGATTCATTCAAGTTGAAACGATGAAATTCAAATTATTGAATTTCAAGGTGTTTGATTAAGCATTCCAGATCATCGGCAGACAGTTGTCCAATATAAGTGAGTTGTGTTTTTTGGATAGGCAGCTGATATGTTTGTACTGTATCAATCCACGATGGCTTTTTTAAACCAGCCTGTTGCCAGTTTTTAATTTCCACATATTTGCTTTTAATAAAAGCAGACTTATTTTCGTACTGACTACTTAAACGAAATACAACATAGTCGGTGTCCGTTTGGCGAATATACAACACAGGTCTGGTCTTACCCTCGGCAATATCTGTAAAGCCAACATAAGCCCAATAGAGTTGTTGGGTCATTAGTAGCCGCCATCATCTTCTAAAAAAGCAGCAGCATCAGCAGCGCTAGACACTTTTACACTAGGAACATTATGGCTCATCGCGATTAATCTTGCTGTATTCAAATCCTCGTCACTCACCTGAGTCGTGACAGGTATTTTGCCAGTTCGTGCAATTTCAGCATAAACCATGCTCATTACAGTAGCAGGCGTCAGACCAACTTTTGTCATAATGTATTCTGCTGATTCCATAATTGCCTGATCAACCGTGTATTGAACCCGTTTTTTTACCAATGTTGTCATCATATGCTCCATTTACACCACTAAATGCCATTTTATGCCTTAAAATGGCACGGGTCAAACTTGTTCTTACGATGCCTTTTCACTTCAAATAGAAAAAATTATTTAATCTGTGCAGACACTATTCCCTCAATGAAAGCCCTTATACAACGGGTTTAGAAAAAGATTGGATAATTTTTATGTAAAACTCACTAGAAAGAATGCATGTGGGTTTTATTTGCCAAATCAAATGTTATGTTATAACATTTACTTAAATATACACTTAGTTTGGAGAAATCTCATGCGTCCGAATATCCACCCAGAATATCGTGAAGTTTTATTTCACGACACCAACGCCAATGCCTATTTTGTGATTGGCAGCACCTTACAAAGCAGCCAAAGTAAAGAATATGAAGGCAAAGTATATCCTTATGTGACTTTGGATATTTCAAGCGCATCGCATCCGTTCTACACAGGCGAACAACGTCAAACCAGCAATGAAGGACGTGTGGCAAGCTTCAACAAACGCTTTGCACGTTTCAAACGCTAAGCTTGAGTTTTATTGCAAAATCTCACAATCACTTCATATTCAGTTAAGTTTTCTGTTTTATATTTAAAACATAGCAAGATTGATCATCGAAACGATGGGATATTCTCTATCTTCAAAGCCCAAGCACTCTCCTCCAGCTTGGGCTTCTTTTTATTTATAATTTTTATCTAATGGATTTTTCTACTCAACGATTGATTTGGTACAGACCCTAATCTAATGTTTTAAAAACTGTTGAATCACATAAAAACCCAATCCCAGCAACATCACTCCCAAAACCACACTGGAAAGCGCATAACTAAACGCCATACCTTGCTGTCCATGTCTTAAGAGTTGCCAAGTTTCCAAACTAAAACTGGAAAAAGTGGTAAAGCCACCTAAAATACCTACCATCAGTAATAAGCGGGCTTCCTGCTGCAACACAGGATATTTCTGACTCAATGCAAAAAATACACCTGCCAAAAAGCAGCCAAACAGATTGACCGACCACGTTGCCCATGGAAAATGCTGTGCCGATTTAAATAAATACAGGCTTGCGGCATAACGTAAACTTGCCCCCAATGCACCACCAATTGCCACCAATAGCCAATTCATCTGTTCTACTGTCCTTTTTGCGGCTATGTCGTGTATTTCTCACAGCCATAATTTTTAGTCACATGTGATCTCTCTCTGTATTTCAAGATATTCTTGCCCGAAGCATCCATATCTTTGCTCAGATTTTACATCTTCCTAAATCACATAAGTTAAATACACGAAAAAGTTTTCCACTCAAAACCAAATTGCGCTAGTCTGCATATTATTTCAATTTAGGCACATGTGGAGGATGTCATGGCAAAAGAATTATTGGCTCAAGTTGAGGCAGGCAGTGCAACATTTGCCGATGTGATTGCATTCATTGAAGCACACTATAACCACACCCCAACCGCATTTAAAAATGGACAACAAAACAATGCGGCCACTGAAAATCAGGGCAGCGCCAAAGTGTTTTCTTTTGCTCAGTTAAAAGGTTTAGATCAGGCACAAACCCTCAGTTTGTTTGCAGAACACTATGCCTCGGTACGTGCAAACCCGACAAGCAGTGACCACCAAAATATTCGCCAGTTTATGCAACATGGTTGGGATGGCATCCAATTTGAAGGACAAGCACTCAGCGCCAAATAATTTTTAGTATTTTAGTTTTAAATTTAGATAGGAAAGCCGTGCGATACTGATTATAAACAGCCTCACACGGCTTTTTATTTTAAGAAAATTATAGATTTTTTGCTGCTAAATCTCACAACAATTCAAGCTGTTTAGCATAATCAAACATATCAAGAAATACGCACCCGACATTGCCATTCTTGTATTGCGGTTTTTTCCCATGCACGGGCATGTTTCACGTGGAGCAATTCCTGACCAGCCTTGACTGCCTGAAAATAAAATATTTTTTGTCCACCTTGCCCTACTTGAGCAGAAGATGAAGCTTCAGCAGTATGATAAATACTTTCTACATCAAATAGCTTCAGTGACTCTACCAAACTCCATTGATAGCCTGTACTTGGGTTTTCATTCAGTTGTAATTCTAAAGTTTGTCCGACATCCATCTCTAACAATGCGGGACATTGCTGCTGCGCTGTAAATTTAAAAGTTTGCCCATCAATGCTTGAATTCATACCTGTGCATGCGCTTAAGCCCAATGCCACAACACATCCACTCAAACCCATGCGCAAATAGCAATTCATCACCCTGTCCTAACTTTTAACCTTTTCAATCCACTGAATTGAACTGACGCGAAATACTTCGCACGCACCATCCCCCGTATCGGTAGGGGTAAGCGATGACGTCCAAACCAAGTCGTGATCTTTCACTTCAACCAACTCACCTTTTAAACGTACCAAATCACCTCGTTTTACTTTTTGAATGTCTTTGGCAATTTTTGGGTTGGCAGGAATGATGTGCATATTAGATACCATTTGCATGGCTTGTTCAGCAGGCACAGGTAAACGGTCTATTTTCCAGTTTAAATAGCGGTCATATTGATTGACTGTGATATGACGGGCAATTTCAGGCTCAGCAAACAAGCCCCAACTCACCGCATAATCAATCGGAGAAAATTTGGCTTGGGCATCATCTTGATAGATTTTTGAACCCAAAATCCGAAAATCACCTTTAAAGGGTTGCAACACTTCAATCGACTGACTTTTCAATACAGGAGGCAGACCTTTGGCAATATTACGCTCGACTGAGGCATAGACAGAACATGGCAAAGCCAAAGTCATTAACAATGCCATAAGTTTTAGCGAAATATGTGTGTTCATTCTAAAGTCTACCTAACAAATTCATCTATCTATATTTATCTTAATCACAGATTATGAATACAATAGTTGAAATTGGTAACAAAATGCAGTCATTGGCTTATTCTGGCATGACCAAAAACCTGTAATTTCAGCTAAGCTTAGGGTCATAAAATCCATAATCAGATCTGCACATGCTCTTTGACATCCTCCTCGACCTAAAGGACGGAGATTCCTACTGCTAGACGCTCATGTCCGAGCGCAAGAATATTCAGTGCGGAATTTACATCCCGATCATGGAGCGTACCGCACTCCACACACTGCCACTCTCTTATTCCAAGTCCTGCTCTACCTTCCGGACTACTGGAGCGTGAGCCACAGCACGAACAAATTTGGGTGGTATAGGCTTCATTGACTTCTTCATAACATACCCCTGCGTTCTCGCATTTATACTTGAGCATGGTTCTTAGTGTTGTCCAACTGGCATCTAGCACTGATTTAGCCAATCTGGTTTGTGCTAATGCTTTGGCATTCACATTGCCAACGAAGATGGCTGCATGTTCATTCACCAGTTTTCGGCTGAATTGATGCAGCATGTTTTGTCTTACATTTTTAATCTTGACATGGATGGCTTTGACACGTTTCTTATTTTTTGCACGTTGAGCAATACCAAGTTTTCGCTCATATTGCCGATAGATTTGAGGGGCTTTAAGTTTTACGCCATCTGAACAAGTCGCTAAATCTTTTAAACCTAGATCAATACCTATGGCTTTGCTTGACGTTGGCTTAGCTTGCTTTGGTGAATCTATAACAAGACAAACATACCAACGTCCACGACTATCTTCTACGAATGTGCCTGTTTTGATATTGTATTGACTTAATCCGTAACTATCCCATAGTTTAAATTGATGTTTACCATATTGAACATAGCCATCAGCATATTTGATTGCAACCTTTTTAAACGGTATCCAACCCAGTGAACGTATAGCTGATTTTTTATTACTGACACGCCATTTTAGTTTTGCTTTTTTGAACTGCTTGCGTCTTGTGACCAATTCTTCTGTCACTGCCTGAATAGTTTGACTGTGCAAGTTGCATTCTTTCGATGTGCCTTTCGTGTATTTTGCAATATCGTATGCTGAAAAGAATTGTTGTTTACGTTGTAGATGCTTAAAACACAAATCATTGACATAATTCCAGACAAAATTTACTTCGGATGCTAACTGATTTAGCACCTTGCAATGTTTGTCTTTTATGCGTAATTTGAGTGTCTTCATCCAATTATTTTAACAGTATTTTTCTTAATAGTGACTATAGTACAAGTATTTAAAACGACATTTCGTGTCGTTCATATGATTTACTCCAGTCGCTTATATCCTCGTGCTGAACCACGAGGTTTTACGCTCCAGTGGATAAATTTTTTCAAAAACATATTTTTCCGCACTTGCTGAATCAAGTCATGCAAACCCCATCCTTAATGGATTTGCGACGAGAGCTTTTATTGAGCGTATCGGGAGAAGTTTTGGAAATTGGCTTTGGCACAGGTTTAAATTTACCTTTTTATCAGGGTGTAGATACCGTGTATGCATTAGAACCCAATACAGTAATTTTCCAATTTGCGCAGGAACCAATTGATGCAACACCGTTCGTGGTTGAGCAGATCACCGCAAGCGCAGAACAATTGCCTTTTGCAAGTAATCAATTGCAGCATGTGGTGTCCACGTGGATTGTGCAGTATTCCAGACCTAGAACAAAGCCTACGAGAGATTTATCGCGTCTTACAACCGGGCGGCACTTTGCACCTCGTAGAACACGTTTTAAATCGACAAAACTTAAATATTCAGCGTTTGCAACATCTGCTCACACCAATTCAAAAGAAAGTTGCAGATGGCTGTCACTTAAACCGTGACATTGAAATTGCCCTACTCGAAACTGGTTTTGAATTGGGTGAAGTCCAATATATTGATATTGCAGGCATTCCAAGTCTTGCACAGCGCATGTTATTGGCGCGAGTACATAAACCTCTTTAATCACAATCCTCAAAATCAATCCGAATGGTTTCAAAACGCAGTCTGCCCTGCTGAATGGCCTGCGCAATTGCTTGCTGACCTTTGGTCAAACGTGCGCCACCACTTTTAATATCAATTAGGACGATTGCAATATCTTCGGCATGCCCATTGCCATCCCGATAATCGGTATAGCCATCAAACACGATATAATCAACAGGATCACCTAAAAATTTGGCATCGCTCGGTAAATACTGAAATTCGGGCATAATCGGTGCTAATTGCTCTGCCATTTTGCCTTTCAGTACCGCACGACTGGTATTTACACTGCGCTTTTGTGCCTGCAATAATGCCTGCTGATGTGACAGTTCAATTTCTGCAATATATTGTTCATACTCGGCTTTAATCCGTCCATTGCGGCTATTGCTTAAAATTAAGGTGGTCAGCACCACGCCTATACAGGCACCTATCAGCATCGCCATCCAGATTGACATAAAACCTTCCTAAACCTTTTTTGCAGAACTCGATACGACTTTTGTCAACTGTCATATTCCGAGCACAAAACAATGATATGCTAGGGATGAGCAGATTAAAATCGATTCGAGGGTCATGAAAACTATATTAATTGCCAACCAAAAAGGTGGCTGTGGAAAAACCATTACGGCTATTAGTTTAGCATCTGCGCTTGCACAAAAAGGCTATAAAGTTGCTTTGGCGGATGCCGACAATCAAAAATCTGCGCTGCAATGGTTAAAACAACGACCAGAAACAGCCGCTCCAATTCAAAGTTTAGATTGGCGTCATGAAAAGTCGATTGGCGATGCACCCAAAAACATTGAATATTTAATTATTGATGCACCTGGTGCGTTATCGGGTGAGCATGCCGAGCAGCTGATTAGCGAAGCACATGCCATTATCACACCTCTACAGCCTTCATTTTTTGACATTGACTCCACCCGTCGCTTCTTAAAACACTTACAAGACATTAAGCGGATTCGTAAAGGCAAAGTCCAAATTTTGCTGTTGGCCAATCGGGTCAAACCCAACTCTGCCAGCTCTAAAGATATTCAGGATTTTTTCCAGAAAATCGAGCAACAGCCTGTGGCATGGATTTCAGAACGTGCAGCCTATGGACAATTGGCAATGCAAGGTTTAAGTATTTTTGATAAAACCCAAAAAACTTATCTGCAAATGCAAGATCAATGGCAGCCTGTACTGAATGCCATTGTAGATGACCCTGCTCAATGGTTTTAAAGCCTAGAATCGCCACCGTTTAGAACTTATTCACCAGAACTTACCAAGCTCTCGTTTTCGGGAGCTTTTTTTTCAGTTAATATGGCACATGACCTTAGGAATGTTTCAGTGAATTCAGTGCAACAGTACGCGCCAACATTACAAAAAATTTTATTGTTTGGACTGTTTTTTGTCCTGATCTTTTTGGGTTTTCACATACTCAAATATTTTATTGTTCCTGTTGTTTGGGCAGCAATCATTGCCTATATGAGCTGGCCACTATATCAGTCGGTGCTACGTTTATGCGGTCATCGTCCTACGCTTAGCGCAGCCTTAATGATGCTGATGGTCACGTTGGTGGTCGGCATTCCACTCACCTTTGCCATTTTTATTCTGCAACATGAAGGTCGTAATTTATATTACGAATTACAAAAACAGGTCTTTTCTGGGCACTTAAATGTCCCTGATTTCATTCGTAATTTACCCATTATTGGTAAAGAAGTGACGCGTACCCTTAAAGAAATTAATCACGACCCGAACAGCATTGTGCAATCCATTTCCTTATGGATTCAAGGGCATTTGAATTACGGTAAAGTGGTGATTAATGAAGTCAGCAAAAACCTGATCAAACTGGGTTTTGCCCTGCTGTCATTATTCTTTTTCTACCGCGATGGTCACACCATCTTGCATCAAGTCAGCAAAGCACTAGAAATGGTGATTGGGCCACGTATTCATCACTATTTAGATACTATTTCTGAAACCACACGTGCTGTGGTTTATGGCGTTGGACTCACTGCAATTGCGCAGGCTTTACTCGCAGGCGTGAGCTATTTTGTCGCTGGGGTACCTAACCCAATGGTGCTAACCATTGTGACTTTCTTATTTGCCTTAATTCCGTTTGGCCCACCTTTAGCTTATGGTTCGGTTTCGCTGTGGTTATTTAGCCAAGGGCATACCATGGAAGCCATTGGCGTGATGGCATGGGGCGTATGTGTGGTCAGCACTGCCGATAACGTGATTCGTCCTTTGGTGATTTCAGGTGCAACTCAAATTCCATTCCTGTTAATCATGTTTGGAGTTTTAGGTGGAATTGCCAGTTTTGGTCTAATTGGTCTATTTATTGGCCCTGTGATTTTGGCCGTGTTACTGGCCATTTGGCGTGAATGGTTGCATGAAAACAACCAGCCCGAAGCTTTAATGTTGCCCAAAGCCACGCTTGCGCATGATCTCCCTGAAGACGATTCATCATCCAATTCAAAGCTTGATTAAGCTGTTTTACTGATCATATTGCTCACATGGCTGTGTTGATCTGAATAAATCAGCTCAACACAGTACATACATACTACTACGCAAACGTTGTATTGTAACGGAGCTAACTTTGCTTCAATCAAGACATCCCTAAATATTATGCACAACAAACAGGATGTCTTTTATGCGCTCAATACTCAAATTTGCCAGTCTTGCTGCTTTTAGCAGCCTAGTACTTATGGGTTGCAGCACCACCGCGACCACACAACAAAAATCTAAAATCTTAAAATGCATGCTGTTTCAGCACAAGGGATTGGCAAGGAATTAGGTACGGTTGAACTGCGTGACAGTGCAGCAGGCTTAGTCATTCACCCCCAACTCCAACAATTCCCTGCAGGCGAACGAGGTTTTCATATCCATGAAAAAGGTTCATGTGCAGCAGCAGAAAAAGATGGAAAAATGGTTGCTGCTTTGGCAGCGGGCGGACATTTTAATCCCAAAAATATCCCGAATCATGGTACACCGCTGACAGGACATTTAGGGGACTTACCGGCTTTAAGTGTTGCAAACGACGGAACAGCCAAAGTGACTGTGATTGCACCCCGTTTAACATTGGCACAAGTTGAAGGGTTGGCCTTGATGATTCATGCAGGCGGTGATAACTATGCTGACCATCCAAAACCATTGGGCGGCGGCGGTGAGCGAATTGCCTGTGGGATTATTTAAGCGAGCATGATGCATTTTCAATAAAACATTTATTACCAATTGTGGATAAGTTAAGGGTTATACACATGCCTTTCGACTTATCCGCAAAAAGTAAAATTTATCTTTTTGAGGATTATTCTCAAACGACACTCAATGCAGCTCTTCTTGCTTTATATCGGTCGTATTTCATAACCACACTTACTCGTTTTTGAATAACTTGCTACTATTTTGCACAAAATTAGCTCAATTTTGCAGCCATCGTATCTAGCTCATCAATGTGCAGAGCTCCCAACAGCTCGTCTTTGCGATTGTCACTATTTGCGCTACACTGCTGTTTTATCGACATGAAAAAGATTTGGGCATGAACATTAAAACATTACGTTGGGTTGGGTTCCTAGAAGGTATTTCATTCTTATTGTTGTTATTTATTGCTATGCCCATGAAATATATGTTCGATAACCCAATTTTAGTGAAATATGTAGGTATGGGACACGGCGTATTGTTTATCGCATTTTTAGTGGTGCTTTTTGTGGTTTGTGAAAAACAAAAATGGTCTCTTAAAATGTTTATTTTGGGCTTAATTGCTTCAATTTTACCTTTTGGCCCATTTGTTTTTGATGCTAAATTGAAAAAGATGGAACAACCAGTACAAGCTTAATCTGCAAGTCCTTTTCAGCTTTCATCATATTACACATTTTCTGAAATTTAATTTATAAATCAAATGTTTGCAAGGTGATGCCACATCACCTTGTTTTATGATGCAGCTGAAAAATTTAAACCCTTAAAATCTGCCCTGCAGCAACTCGCTCCTGCATCACCTGTTTAAGCATCATGCGTGGCAAACTAAACCAAAGCGTTATCAACACCAAACAAGCCAAACTATACGCCCAAATATCAAACCGCATATATAAAACACGTACGAGTTCAATCACAATAAAAAAGCACAGCATCAATAGCATTGAAACACTAGCAGCAACAGTACCTTTAGACACTTCCGATGACATTAAGGCGAAACGGTATAAGACTGAGAAGCTCATTCCCTCACCAAAACTGATCAAGCTCATACCAATCACCAAACACCAAACAAAATAACTTTGCCAAATTGCCCCCAATACGATCAGCACACTACCCAACAACATTAAAGGTAAACCAATCAAGACTGTTTTTCCTAAAGGTAAACGGTCAATGACTTTCATCAGTACCAGATTGCCTAAAATCAAACCACCCAAAACAGGAAACTGCGCCAAACCGTATTGCAGACTACTAAAGCCTAACTCTTCCACCAACATCACAGGAGATAACGCAATCCACAACATTAAAGGCATGCTCAATAAGGGCAGCGCCAATGTCAAACCTAAGAATCTGGTATTTTGAAAAACTTGTTTAAAATCATCCCATACATCTCGAAATGGAGGTTTGGGAATACGCTGCTGATTTTCAGGCATTTTGGCTTTCAATCCAAACCAACTCAAAAATGCCAACAGTGCTATGCCGATAAAACCCCAATGCCAAGAAACATGCTCAATCATAAATGCACCTAAGACTGGGCCGAGCAAGGGAGCAAGTAAAGACACGTTCGCCATGAGTGCCATGACTTTAATTGCATCACGTTCTGCAAAATTTTCCTGAATAGCCGCATAACCGACTGCACTAATGACTGACAAACCAAAACCTTGAAAAAAACGAAGAACAAGGAAGCTTTCAATATTCTGAGTCAATAAGATCAATAAACAGGTTAGGGTAAAAAATGCCACGCCGCCCAATAATACTTTTTTGCGTCCCAAACGGTCAGAGAGTGGCCCCAATAACCACGCCACACAAGCACCGCCAAGCAAATAAAATGACATGGACGAAGCTGCCCATGCACTACTGACACCAAAATCTTGTGTGATGGCCAACATTGCGGGTTGAACCAAGTCATTGCCAATATAAACTGCGAACTCAAACAAGACCAAAGCCAAGGGAAACATGAGTGTGGCACGTTGAATGGTATTTTTTTGCTGCTGTGGCATGAGTTGTAAAGGACTAAACGATGCAAGTCAGCCACGTTTAGCCCATAAAATAGAAAATTGAACTGCAGTTTAACAGAGTTGAATGGCAAATTTGTGGCGCTTTTTTTTAAGCCCGTTAAATAAATTGCGGCACTTGATGTGACATCAGACCAAGTTAGGCATCACCTCCTTCAGCGGGTTAAGGCGATACAGTATTGCCCAATTCATAATGTGAAAATACCGAAAGCACAGGATAAAAATCACCCACGGCAAAACGGCTATCATTGCGGTGTAGAAATGCTAGCGTTTTGATGGACATGCTGCGCTCACACGTTTTTGAATCGAATGAAGTCATCCTAAATAAAAGCTGTGGATAACACGAGTATTATCCACAGACGCTTTGTTGCATTTTTAGAACATCATGCAAGATTTACCTAAGCCCTACAGCAATTTAAGGACATTTTTTGCTTTGGAAAGTCTTGGTATTTTTACCACGTGCGCATAAATAAGCGGTTTGCACATCGCCCTGCTGCCATTGTCCATTAATATTTTTAAAGTGATAAATACTACGAATTGAGCGCACCGAATCATCCATTAAGCCTGTTTCGGTAATTTTTACTTCTGCCGCAGTTGGTGCTTCGACACGGTTAAAGTATTGACGAATTTCAACGGTAGCCAATTCTTTACGCAAATCTGGACGTTGTTTGAGTACCTGCGCCAAAGGTGTTTCTGCAGGCGTAACTTGTGAAATAATATTCTGTGTAGTCGCACAGCCTGACAATAACGCAACACCCAATGCGGAAACCGTGATTAAACGCAACATAACTCCTCCAAAATGTTGATTATTATTTATGCTTCTATGATGCCTTGTTCGAGCAGAAACGCTAGAACAGAAATGTAAAATTAAAACAGCGGCATAAAAAAACGCATCACGAGGATGCGTTTTTCAATTCACTACAATTAATTTGCTACATCTCATTCACGAAAATCTGACCACGCGAATAAATGAAAGGCGCAATGAATTACAAATCAAATAATTTGCCTGGATTCATAATGCCTTGAGGATCAAACACTTTTTTCAGCGCTTTCATATATTCAATTTCTTCAGCCGAACGTGAATATTCCAAATATGGTTTTTTGGTCATGCCTACACCGTGTTCTGCAGAAATAGAACCATCATATTTCTTCACAGTATCAAATACATACTTATTTACCACCTGACATTTGGCAAAGAATTCGTCTTTGCTTAAATCGGCAGGTTTAAGAATGTTCAGGTGCAAGTTACCATCACCAATATGGCCGAACCAGCAAATTTCAAAGTCAGGATAGTTTTCTGCCACAATTGCATCAATTTCCTGAATAAATGCAGGAACATGAGTAATCAATACTGAAATATCGTTTTTATATGGAATAAACGGTGCAATCGACTCAGAAATGTCTTCACGCAAACGCCATAAACTTTCAACTTGGTCTAGGCTTTGGCTCAATACGCCATCCATCACCCAGCCTTGTTCCATACAGTGTTCAAAAATTTCCATCGCCTTGTCCATAATTGGCTCAAATGGCGCTTCAAATTCAAGTAACACGTAAAATGGACATTCGGTTTCAAATGGACGTTGCACATGACCATGATCCAAGACTTTTTGCATCGCCAATTCACCAAAGAATTCAAATGCAGTCAGATCAATTTTAGCTTGGAAAGCATGTAATACAGGCATCACCGAATTAAAATCAGGTACGCCCAACACCATCACTTGCAAATCTTGCGGTTGGCGTTCTAGCTTAATTTCAGCTTCGGTCACTAAGCCAAGTGTGCCTTCACCGCCAATAAATAAATGTTGCAGCGCATAACCTGTTGCGTTTTTGATCATGCCTTTGTTCAGACGCAGGATATCTCCTTTGCCTGTTACCACAGTCAGACCCAACACCCAGTTACGGGTCATGCCGTATTTAATGACTTTAATACCGCCCGCATTGGTACCAATATTACCGCCAATTTGTGAAGAACCTGAAGATGCAAAATCGACTGGATAATACATGCCTTGTTCTTCGGCATAGTTTTGTAGTTGCTCAGTCACCACACCCGCTTGCACACGTACCATACGGTCTGCAGGGAAAAATTCCAAGATTTGGTTCATCTTGTCCATGCTGACTACAATTTCACCATTGGCTGCCACCGCACCCGCAGATAAACCTGTACGTCCGCCCGATGGAGTAATGGCCACATTAAACTGATTCGCCAGTTTTACAATGGCTTGTACTTGCTCTGTGCTTGATGGAAAAACGATGACCGATGGGTTCGGATCAAAATGCTTTGTATGGTCACGACCCCAGTTTTGGAGGCTATCAGCATCCGTTTTAATACGGTTTTCACCGACTATTGCCGTTAATTGGGTCAATAACTCAGGGGTTAAAGCGACTGGAGCATTCATCGTTTGCAGACCTAGCAAGAATTAAACAGGAAGAAAAGCGACTGTCTGCATATCTTGATCAATTTGAAGATGAAGATACTGCAGACTAAATATGTGCATCAAAGCAACAGCGTGGGTTGGCTTTCATGTGCGCCGCTTATTATAAGCGATTTTTTTGAAAAACCTGTGAATATTGGCAATTCCGATAATATAACGTGGTAAGAACAGGGTAATTTTGGGCAATATTTCTGAAAGAGATTATATCTGACAAAAAATACCTGCACTCTTGGTCATAAAGGAAATGTATATCGACCCATCTCCTATGTTATCATACCGCCACTAAATTTGGCCTTTGTAGCGGAGCCGTAATGAGCCAACATCTTTCACTACCTAAAGATAAAATTCGTTTCTTGTTGTTAGAAGGCGTACACCAGAACGCAATCGACGTGTTAAATGCAGCGGGTTATACCAACATCGATTATCGTAAAACAGCGCTTGAGGGCGATGCGTTAAAAGAAGCGATTAAAGATGCGCATTTCATCGGAATTCGTTCACGTACACAGCTAACTGAAGAAGTTTTTAAAGCTGCGAACAAACTAATTGCGGTAGGTTGTTTCTGTATTGGTACAAACCAAGTGAACTTAACTGCAGCAATGGAACGTGGTATTCCAGTTTTCAATGCCCCTTATTCAAACACCCGTTCGGTTGCAGAATTGGTATTGGCTGAAGCAATTTTATTGCTACGTCGCGTACCTGAAAAATCAACCGATACACATGCAGGTGGCTGGAACAAGTCTGCTGTAGGTTCATTTGAAACACGGGGTAAAACTTTAGGTATCGTGGGTTACGGTTCAATCGGTTCTCAACTTTCAGTATTGGCTGAAAGCTTGGGTATGCACGTCATTTATTATGATGCTGTGACCAAATTACCGTTAGGTAATGCACGTCAAGTTGGCTCTATGGGCGAATTATTGGCAAATGCTGACGTGGTTTCTTTACACGTTCCAGATGTACCCTCTACCCGCAATTTCATGGCAAAAGAACAATTTGCACAAATGAAAGAAGGCGCAATTTTCATTAACGCGGCACGTGGTACTTGTGTGGTGATTGAAGATTTGGCAGATGCCATCAAGTCTGGTCATATTGCAGGTGCTGCAGTTGACGTATTCCCGAAAGAACCAAAAGCCAATGGTGAAGAATTTGTTTCCCCACTACGTAACCTACCAAACGTGATTTTAACACCGCACGTGGGTGGTTCTACCATGGAAGCGCAAGCGAACATTGGTTTAGAAGTGGCAGAGAAATTTGTTGCATATTCAGATAAAGGTATGACTTTGTCTGCAGTGAACTTCCCTGAAATTGCATTGCCATTGACTGAAGGCAAGCACCGTTTATTGCACATTCACCAAAACATTCCAGGTGTATTGTCTAAAATCAACAACTTGTTTGCTGAACACGGCATCAACATCTCTGGTCAATCACTTATGACCAAAGGTGATGTCGGTTATTTAGTGATGGATGTTGATGCGACTGCATCTAAAGAAGCACTAGATACTTTACACGAAGTTGAAGGCACAATTCGCGTACGTGTCTTGTTCTAAGACCACACGCTGATGCTACAAAAAACCACAGTCTTAGCACTGTGGTTTTTTATGCCTGATCTATGAGTAACCTTGAGTTGCCACAGCCCTGTATTTTTAAACTTGCTATAATCTGCCTGACCTTCCCATTTCCACACTGTTGAGTATTTTTCTGCCCCATGCCAAACGCCCAACTCACTGCGGTGTTGTTCATGGTTTTATCCATGATCTCCTATCAAATCAGTGCTTCTTTTGCCAAACAATTGTTTCAGGTGCTTGACCCGCTTACTGTGACGATTTTGCGACTGTGCTTTGCCAGTGTAATTGTGGCAATCATGTTTCGCTCATGGCAAATTCTGTCGCGGCTCGCACATTTAAAATGGCGTGATTTATTGTGCTATAGCGCAGCCTTGGGCTTAATGAATATTCTGTTTTATCTGTCTTTGGGCAAATTGCCACAAGGTATTGCGGTGGGTTTAGAGTTTGTCGGGCCTTTGGGCTTAGCTTTATTGTCCATTCAAAACCGTAAAGATTATGTCTGGGTATTGTTGGCGATTTTAGGCATTATTCTTATGGTGCCTTGGGGACAAGCGCAGGGAGATCATTTTAGTCTGTTTGGTGCAGCATGTGCCTTAGGTGCAGGATTGTGCTGGGCTTTTTATATTTATTTTGGACAAAAAGTGGTGCAACAAAATATTGGCATGCACGCACTGACCATCGCTATCAGTATTTCGGCTTTGGCTTTGATTCCCTTCGGACTGTATAACAATGCCCCCGCACTGTTTGAAACCCAGTATTGGGGTAAGGCGCTTGCCATTGCAGTACTTGCCACGGCCATTCCTTATGCGCTGGATTTACAAGCCTTAAAACAACTCAGCAAAATGAGTTATGGCACACTTTCCAGTTTATCGCCTGCTTTAGCCGCACTGACAGGCTTGGTATTGTTGGGTGAGAAAATTACTTCACTGCAATGGCTCGCCTTATGCTGCATTATGTTAGCTTCGGTCGGTGTTACTTTTAGAGCAGTAAAAAAATCCAAACAGCCGCAGAATGTTTAAATCAGAATAATGCTTAAACCAAACTGTCTTTAGACATCTGTTGGTATTTTTCATACTCTGCCAAATATTGCTTGGCTAGACTTTGTTTTTGCTGTTCAGACAAAATTTTGCCTGCCTGCTGAAAAAAGCCATGTTCTTCTTCTTTTAAATGATGATGCACTTTATCTGACAGTTGCTTTGCAATGGCCAACCAACCTGTGTTGCTCATTTCAGTTTCGGTTAATTGTTCAAGTAATTCATCCATTTGATGATGCTCTGCCAAAGCATGGCGAGTGATATTTAAACCTGCGTCAGTCATCATTAAGGGAATATAAAAATAGCGATCTTCTGCCACTGCATGCGCAAATAATTCATTTTTAAGTTGTTCAAATATCGCTCTACGTTCAGGGCTATCACCTGAAGTTTGCGTCAGTTGGTGGGCTAAATTTCGTTGAATGTCGTGACTTTGGCGTAAAGCTTCAAAAATATTCATGTGCAGACCTCTGTTTTTTACCCATGCGCGGCGAACAGATTGATAAAAATCTACTCGCACATCCACATCGGTTTTGGAGTCAGTTTTTTAATTTCGTTTTAATCCTCTAAGTACTGTATAGAGGATCAATCCAAAATCCTGCAACTATTTGTATAAAAAGCTTTAATTCACTTACTCACTTTATTCAAGTTATGTATCTGAACAAAGCTTAGAGATTTAAAACCCGTTTCGGTACCAAGCGCTTTTTATCTGTAACTTCAGCCAAACCTAGACACTTCTCACCATCAAAGACCAACACTTGCGCTGCTGCAGGATGGTCAATATTACTTTCCATGCCATGACTAAAATATTCAGCGCGTCCTTCAGGAACTTGAATGTGTAGAAAATGCTGTACAGGTGCATACGCAGGCAGCAATAAAGCCTCACGTTCTGCTTCACTTAAACTTTCCAAATATTCAATGCTATAACTCGGAATCAAGTCAAAATGCCCCGTTTTAATCCGATGCAAATAGGTCAAATGTCCATAAGTACCCAAGGCTTTGGCAATGTCTTCACCTAAAACACGAATATACGTGCCTTTAGAACAAGTTACATCCAAAGTGATGCTCTGTTCTGTAAAAGACAGCAATTCAATGGCATAAATTGTGACTGGACGCGCTTCACGTTCAATTTCAATGCCTTGTCGCGCTAATTCATATAACGGACGACCTTCTTTTTTTAAGGCAGAATACATGGGCGGAACTTGCATAATATCGCCCTGAAATTGTGCCAATACCTGTTCAATGCGCTCTTGGCTCAATGCAGGTACAGCCTGCTGCAACAGCACTTCACCCTCAACATCTCCTGTGGTGGTGCTGTGTCCCAATTGAATGGTAGTTTGGTAGCGTTTCACCGAATCGAGTAAGTAGTGCGAAAACTTGGTCGCTTCACCCAAACAAATCGGCAGCAAACCCGAAGCCAATGGATCTAATGCTCCTGTATGCCCTGCTTTTTGCGCCCGATATAGCCAACGCACTTTTTGCAATGCTGCATTGGAACTGATGCCCAAAGGTTTATTCAATAAAAATACACCACTAATGGCACGACGCTGGATTTTAGCCGCAGATGATTTCATAGCACACATAGGTCAAAGCAAAACTGCGTCATGGTAACAATCTGCCGCGATAAATGACAACATTTCTAGAACAGCGATTTACTTTTATGGCATATTTGGGGCTTAGGATTAAAAAAATAAAATGGATATACAGGTGCATTGGAATGCAGAAACATAAAATATGGATTGTTTTAGGCGTAGTGATACTGCTCATTTCAACTTTGGTGTATTGGCTGATGCCA
Source organism: Acinetobacter sp. YH12211 (assembly GCF_013418015.1). Lineage (NCBI taxonomy): Bacteria > Pseudomonadati > Pseudomonadota > Gammaproteobacteria > Moraxellales > Moraxellaceae > Acinetobacter > Acinetobacter sp. YH12211. The sequence goes on along the minus strand of NZ_VPCW01000026.1, from coordinate 9,663 downwards.
CAATCAAACTCCCCCGATACATCACCCCAGCAAAGCTCAAATGATGAAACATCTCAAGCTTTGAGCATGCAGCAAGCCATGCAAAATAACCCTGCTGCAAATTTTTTAAGCCCAAGTCAGCAGGACACCGAAGTCAATTGTCAGCTTAAACTGGATGCAAGTAATCGTCTGATTGTGAATGAGCAAACCCGTAACTGTTTTGAATATTTTATTACCCAATATGGCGAAAAAAGCATTGAACAGATTCGTGGTGATTTTAAAAGCTATATTCAACAAGGGCATAAAGAGCCTGCCTTATCGCAAATTTTAGATTTATGGCAGCGTTATTTGGACTATCGCAATGCGCTTGGACAACTGCAAGCACCGAATTTAAATCAGGAAGATCCGCAATATTACCGCAGCATTTTTAGCAGCATGCAAAATCTGCGTAAACAATATTTTTCTGATTATGAAATTGAAGGTTTATTTGGTACGGAAGATGCCTATCACGAATATACCCTAAAGCGCATGGCAGTCATGGATGATAAAAAATTATCTGAAGCTGAAAAAGCACGACAATTGCAGGAATTATTTAAACAATTACCTCAAGATTGGCAAGAAAATTTAGAACAGCTGAACACCTTGCAAGATTTACGCAGCTTGACTGCGGCAATTAAAGCACGTGGTGGTTCTGCTGCTGAAATCCGCCAAATGCGTTTAAATCTGGTTGGTCCAGAAGCAACCCAACGTTTAGAACAATTAGATGGGCAACGCAGTCAGTGGAAATCACGAGTAGAGGATTATTTAAGTGCGCGTGATCAAATCATGCAAAGTGGAATGAATGATCAAGCCAAGCAACAAGCCGTGAAACAATTACGCGGACAGCATTTTCAAAATCCACAAGAGCAATTGCGTTTAGAAACCTTTGAACAGGTACATGATCAAGGTGGAAAATTACCTTTTGCTGACTAACATATCTACATAGGAAACTGGGGCATTCAACATGCCCTATTTTTATGCCTGAAAAGCTGTTTTAGTACAAACTCACCACAACGATTTAATATACAAATGTCTATAAATATTAAATAGATATCAATATGCATGTAGATTTACAAATCTCTGGGACAATGCGCAATAACTGTCCCCAAATGATATGTTTTTTCTAAATTACGCATGAAAAAATACCTGAGCGTACAAAAAATAGTCGAGGATGACTCACAATAATGTGCCGTAACCAACGGCAATTTGCATATCTGAGCTTTCAGGAGGGAAGCGAAGCCACCACTTCACTTGTAATAAAAATAAAGAACACAGGATTGTTTTATGACCATCATCTCTAACATACGGGCAATTACATTGGCTGTCACTGGCTGCTTGCTCGGTTCAATGGGTGTCGCTCAAGCTGCTCCAAGCGTGTTGCCTATTCAGGAACAGGCCAAATCTGACTATGCCAAAACCAAATATCCATTGCTCATGGTACACGGCTGGCTCGGATGGTCACGCATTGGCAATGAAACCTTTAATATGGATTATTGGTATCAAATTTTGCCAGATATGGCACGTAATGGCGCAACCGTATTTGCCGCACAACTCTCCCCTGCACACCGTACTGAATTTCGAGGTGAGCAACTGATTGCCCAAGTCGAAGAAGTCATGGCAATCACTGGCAAATCCAAAGTCAATTTAATTGGTCACTCACATGGTGGCCCAACAGTACGTTATGTAGCTGCGACCAAACCTGAATATGTGGCATCAATTACGGGCGTTGCAGGTACATTCCGTGGCTCCAAAGTTGCCGATGATATTCAAAATAATCGTTTATCACGCACCGCGTTTAATATTTTAGGCGACTATATGGTGGCGCCTCTCATTACTTGGGCGCAGCAACAGCCAGACATGCCTGTCGATTTTGATGCATCGATGGCTTCTTTAACCGAAACAGCGTCTGCAGATTTTAACCGTCGTTTTCCAACCACAGCCTTGGCCGCAAATTGTAGCAGCAGCGGTGCCAAAGTAGATCGCGGGATTCATTACTATTCATGGACAGGTGTAGCACAAGCCACCAATTTACTGGATATTGACACTGTTTTAATGCAACTCGGCCCACTGTCTTATGGCAATTTAGACAACGATGGCATGGTCGCACGTTGTAGTACCCACATTGGACACGTCATTCGTGACAACTACCGACTAAATCATACCGACCTTGCCAACATGATGTTTGGCTTAACGGGCTTGTTTGCACCTGACCCAGTTGCACTGTATCGACAACATGCCAACCGATTGAAATTACAAGGTTTGTAATAGTAAAGCTCATTTCAATCTTGGCAAAACCATCTTCCTGTGCTTGAAACTCAAGTGCAAGAAGTTCAATAACCATGAATCATTCAGAACTTGCAATCTAGCAAATTTCCTGAATAATGATATTTGACAATAGATATTGTCATGCTAGGAAAGCACAATAAAATAGAGGATGTTATATGAAATATGGATTATTCATTGCAGGCTTAATTGCGGCTAGTACCTTCAGTACCGCGCACGCATCCAATGCAGAACAGGTCAAATCTAACTTCGTGATCTCCAGTTATGCCAAAACCAAATATCCGATTGTGTTTACTCACGGTATGGCAGGCTTTATCAATATTGGTGGAGATCAGTTAGGTGTCGATTATTGGTACCAAATTTTACCCAATTTAGCACGTAACGGTGCTAACGCTTGGGCAACCCGCGTATCTCCATTTAACTCATCAGAAGTTCGTGGCGAACAATTGGCACAACAAGTCGATGAAATTCTTGCGATTACAGGCGCAAGCAAGGTCAACTTAATTGGTCACTCACATGGCGGACCAACCATTCGTTATGTAGCAGGTGTAATGCCATCTAAAGTAGCTTCACTCACTGCGGTAGGTGCACCAAACAAAGGTTCACCAGTAGCTGACTTTATTTTAAAAGTACAAGGCACACCACTTGAACAGCCATTAATTGATATGGTCAATTTAGTGTCTAAAACCATTACTTGGGCACAAGGTTTAGATCCAAATAGCTATCCACATGACTCATTGGCAGGTGCCAACAGTTTGAGCACAACAGGTTCAGCACAATTTAACAGCAAATTCCCAATGGGTATGCCAACGACAAGTTGTGGTGAGGGCGCTTATCAAGAAAAAGGCATCCAGTTCTATTCATTTACGGGCAATACGGCTGTCACTAATTTACTTGATCCAGACTCAACCATGTTGGCGACCAGTTTGTTGATTGATAATGGTCGTGATAATGATGGTTTGGTATCACGCTGCAGCGCCAAATTTGGTAAAACCATTCGTGATAACTACTATTGGAACCACTTAGATGAAGTCAATCAACTCTTGGGCATGAAAGATATTTTTGCACCAGATCCTGTTGATGTATATCGTCAACATGCCAATCGCTTAAAACTACAAGGTTTATAAACTCAAATAGCAGACATAAAAAATGCGCCTAAACGGCGCATTTTTTAGCTGTAAAGCAAAGTTAAAATTAACCTTGTTTACGTGCTGGTAATTTCTCACGAATACGTGCAGCTTTACCAGACAATTCGCGTAGGTAGTAAAGTTTAGCACGACGAACGTCACCACGACGTTTCACTTCGATTTTCGCAACGATTGGAGAGTGAGTTTGGAAAACACGCTCAACACCAACACCGCTAGAAATTTTACGTACTGTGAACGCAGAGTTCAAACCACGGTTTTTCTTCGCAATTACAACACCTTCAAATGCTTGAAGACGTTCACGATCACCTTCTTTTACTTTTACTTGAACGATAACTGTATCGCCTGGTGCAAAAGCTGGGATGTCTTGCTTAAGCTGTGCATTCTCAACAGCTTGTACTAAAGGATGCTTACCACTCATGGGGTATCTCCAATATGTGTGGGTCAGAAGAGGTCTGATTTCCACTGGGTATAGAGGCTAAAACGCATAGACCCGATTGACTTTCCCTTTATGCCTGACCGCTTCAATGCATAAAGAGCCTATTTAAAAACTACAAACACACTGTCTGTAGCAATTTTGCTTAGACAAACCGATTACTTGGTCTGTCCTTGCGAATCTTTTAGCCATTTTTTTTGCTGCTTGCTCAACTCAACTTTTTCAATCAACTCAGGTCGACGCTCTAAAGTCCGTTGATAACGCTGCAAAAACCGCCATTTTTCAATATTGGCATGGTGTCCCGACTTTAGTACTTCGGGGACATCCAAACCTTCAAAATGGTCTGGCTTGGTATATTGTGGGCAATCTAAAAGACCATCCACAAATGAGTCTTGCACATGAGATTGCTCATCAGACATAGCACCTGGAAGTCTCCGAATAATACTGTCCAACAACACCATTGCAGGTAGCTCCCCACCCGATAAAACGTAATCTCCAATTGACCATTCCTGATCAACATAGTTTTGGATTAAACGCTCATCGACCCCTTCATAACGACCACACAATACAATTAATCCATCATATTCAACGAATTGTTGTACTGCAGTTTCGTTTAAGGTTTTACCTTGTGGCGACATATACACCACAGGTACATGAACTGCTCCTGCTTGCTGTGCAAGCTGTTTGGCATGCTGGATTGCTTGCGCCAAAGGCTCTGCCATCATCACCATACCCGGACCACCACCAAATGGACGTTCATCCACCCTTTTGTAGTTGCCCTGTGCATAATCACGTGGATTAATGCAATGAATTTGCATCAATTCACGTTTTGCTGCACGTCCGCTAATACCGTAAGCTGTAATCGCTTCAAACATTTCAGGAAAAAGCGTAATGACTGCAAAAAACACCGCAGACTCCTCTATTTTCCTGCTCTGCGAATCCTGAATGGATTAATAATCTACGCCCCAATTTACGTAGATGCGACCCGCTTCGAGATCAACGCGTTGTACCACATCTTTATGCCATGGAATCATACGCTCTTCGCTATCGACGCTATCGGCAGTTGCGCGAACTACCATCACGTCATTGGCACCTGTTTCAAACAATTCATGGATTTGACCGAGGTTTACTTCTTGTTCGTCATCGTCCAGACCTAACACTGTTAGACCTTTTAAATCAGACCAATAATACTCGTCCACGCCTGGTTGAGGCAGTTGCGCTTTTGAAATCCAGATATTTGCGCCAACCAAGTTGTCTGCTGCGGTACGATCACTCACACCTTTTAAGCTGACCACCAAGCCTTTGCCATGTGGTTTCCAACGTTTTACATCTGCGACTTGCCAACCTGCTTTGGTTTCGATGTACCAAGGCAGGTAGTCAAATATATTGCTCATTGGTTCTGTATTGGAATAGACCCAGAGCCACCCATTTAATCCATAAGCTGAACGTAGCTGTCCAATCTGAATACGATCTTCGGGCACATTCTGTGTTGGTGTCATGGGCTACCTACTACTACTTAATTCATTTAATTATGCAGCAGCTGCAGCTTTCTTCGCTTGAGCAGCTAAAGAAGCAACACGTTCAGAAGGTTGAGCACCTTGTGCAACCCAGTGAGCAAAACGGTCAGCATCTAAACGAAGTTTTTCTGCTTTACCTTGAGCTGTTGGGTTAAAGAAACCGATACGTTCGATGAAACGACCGTCACGTGCATTGCGGCTGTCAGTTACAACGATTTGATAGAATGGACGCTTTTTAGCACCACCACGAGTAAGACGAATAACTACCATGATACAACCTTATAGTTTTTACGGATTATCCCTGTATCGACCATCGACACATTTCAAACCCCTTTCATAGAGGGCAATATTTTACGTGAAATTTGCCCTGAATGAAAGATCAAAACGTATTTATCCGCAGATTTGAATTTATTTGTCAGACCAGGTAGAACAAGTGTCTGTTGCTACAGGTGAATCTTTACCTTTAAACCAGCATTGTCGCCCTGTTTGATCGAGGCTCAAGCCGCCATTCCCTTTCTGTGCCCCTGTAGAAGTAGGTAAGGCAGATAACACGTATGCTTGATTAGATGCGTCAATTACCAAATCAATATTATATAAAGCTTGATGACTTGGAAACGTACCGCTTCCTCCAATACTCGCCAATGTCGCATTTCTATAACTGTGATTCATTGCCTTATAGCTTTGTAAACGCTGTGCCAGTTGCATTAATTCAGTTTGAACTTCTACACGATTAGCACGTACTTTATAACTATTATAAGAAGGCAAAGCGATTGCAGCCAAAATAGCTATGACAGCAACAACAATCATCAGTTCAATTAGTGTAAATCCGTTTTCATGATTACCAACTCTCATTATTTGTCGTCCCACAGGTATATGTAGATACCATATCTGGAGTACGTGTTTGACAACGTACACCTTCACTGGTCAATAATAAATCATAATTACGCGGCTGTTTTAATGTTGTGCCAGTTTTAGCACGCTCAACCCGTATCACCCAGTTTAAACCACGCACAGAACTTGAATCTGCGGTTTCATTACCATCTGCGCCTCTTTGTATAGACAAAGGCTTCTTTGTGGCTAAATCCAATAAAGTAAGGTTGAATTTAGTATCTGAACCATCTACAGGAATTGCTAAAGTACCTGTGGATGGTGCATAACCTGTATATAAGTAGGTTGCATCAAAACCTTTATAGCTGAAGTTTTTAGCTTTGAATTTTTCTAGCTCTGTCGCTATTCGCAATGCTTCCTGCTTTGCTAAAGCAAGATCTTTACGCTCAATATATGCGGCATAACTCGGAATCGCGATGGCTGCAATGATTGCGATCACAACGACCACAATCATTAGCTCAATTAGGGTAAAGCCTTTCTTGAATTGCATACTCCCCCCTTAACGCGACTCATACCAGCGCATTTGCTTGAGTTTTACCTGTGTATTAAACAGCTGGCATTGTGGCAAGTTTTTATTGGCAGGTAAGCTACAATCCAGTGCAGATGGCTCATCACGATTCACCACTAGACTCACGGTATTAGCATCATTTTTAAAGCCTTGACCTAAACCTGTACCCAGAATACCTGCACCGAGTTTCACACGATTTGCTTTGTTGCCAGAACCCGAATAGAAATCGCACTTTCCTGTAGGTAAGCAATATTGATACAAGTAAGGGTCACCCGCTACACCTGCACCACAGTTACCACCAATACCAGTACCATCTCGGTCATACACATTGACATAGAGCATACCATCTAGGGCATACAGGTCATTCATACCTTTATAGCGTCCCACATTATCACTATCAAAGTACGCTTTCCAACCACCATTTAAAGTATTATTTTGACCACGACGTGGCACACCATTATCAAAGTTAAGTTCGGTTAAAGTTTCATCATGAGTATTTAGCGAAGTTGAAGATTTATATAAGTCCTGACGTGCAACATCATTGTCATAAACCACAAATACAGCATCGTTTGCACTGACAGTAGAGTTTAAACCTGCTAGTGGTGAACTACGATTACCTGAACTGAATGCCACTACAGCAAAGTAGCTATCATCATCTTGATGAATAGAAACACTCGGCATTTCATAGAAACGAGGACTCAGACCAGAACCCTGATGCTCTGTAAACAAACGAACCGCACGAGTTACAAAGTTAGCTGTATCTGTTGCTCGATTATTAAAGTCAACACGGAATGCTTGCCCACCTAAATCACCAAAATAGATATGATCTGTTAAACCATCTCCATCACGATCAATGGCATTAATTTGCGAAACAACGCTGTATTTTAACTCATTGTTTTGAGTAAAACGGCTAGCACCTGTTTTTTCACTATCACTCGCCCACCAAAGCAAATCACCATTGTGTGCATCAAACATATACACACCATTACTTTTGGTTCCACTTGGATTTGCATTATGAGTTTCATAAACTGGGTCGTAACCACCACCTACAAACATTACAAGTTTGCGCGTATCGCCCCAATTCACATAAGCGAGAGTCGGTTTTGACCAACTTTGCCCCATTTGTTTGAGTGCAGCAGAAGCATTATCAGCATCTGGGTTAATATGAAATTTTAGTTCAGGCTTTTCAATGTCAGTTAAGTCCAGCGCATAGTAACTTTTACCCCCCATACGCAAACCGCCATACACCCACTGCATACCAATCAGGTTCTGCGCATTTTCTTCATCACTTGCTTTACGCCCAGAATCTTTCACCGTTAATGTTCCATCACTTTTTGAAACATATTGGGTGTGAGCTGTCCAAGGGCCGTCTACACCATAAAATAAGTTGTTCTTACCCGAACCTTCATATTTGCCACTACCTATAAATGCATTTTTTTGAGTTTTCATCATTTCATGCGGTACAAAAGCAAATACTTCTTTACCTTCATCATCCACCACATGTAACGCGCCCTGCGTAGAACCAAACATTAGATAATCTTTACGGCCGGTTGTAGTCAACTTCCCATCTGCAACCGTAATTTTTCCTTCTTGGGTCAGCATGACTGGCGTAGAGTGCATCACGCTTCCAAGCTCTCGGTACTCTTCTTTACTGGTTAAATCAGCTAAACTCGCAATGCTCTCTGTAATACCTACATCATAACCTAGGAAATTTAACCAATAGTTTTTATCGGCATCATACTTAAATTTGGCAATTTCATTATTCTCTGCAAATAAACTCAATAAACTCACTTGTGCCAAACGATCACCTGAAACAGCAGTTTTATCCTGTTTAATCACTCGATTGGTGAATACTTTACGTTTTGAATTTTGCTCGCCATTTGCGGCAACTAAAGTGCCCAGTGGTAATTGACCTTTAACACCATTGGTCCATAAACCTACGGCATCTTTGTTGAGAGCACCCGTACTTAAAATTAAGCGTTGTAAGTTTTTATCCACCAACTCGCCATTTCTTAAGTTATATTTATTTAAATTCCCCGCCCAAAGTTGTGTAGTTTCACTTGGCTTTGGTTCAAATGCCGCATAATAACCATAGGGTTGTAATTGTATTGGGTTTAAGCTATGGACAGGAATTGTCGGGCTACCTGTTGCAATAGGTTCAAAGTCTGCCCCAGCTTTTTTTACAAAATCAAGAATACTGTTTTTAATATCTTCTGAGTTTTCAGCATAGTAGAATCCACCATCACCATATTCTGCACTACCCCACAAACAGGCATTTTTTGCATCTTGATTTGGTGCACTGTCACAATCATAAGTACCATTCGCTTTTTTAGTAATACCTGCAAAAGATGAACCAAAACCAACTACCGCTGTTTTGATACTCATATCTGCAGGGTTCTTTTGAGTGTTGGATAATAACGTACGATTACGCAATTTTTTCGCGTAGGCACCTATATATTCCCAACCACCTGTTTCACCCGCAAATAGATTAGATTTTAGCGGTACGGGCTTTAGTACATCACTACTATTAATATCAGGTCTGCCTGAAAAAGCATAAGTGCCATTGGATAATGAGTGATTCATAATCGTGCGTGCCATAGTGTCTTTAGTCGAGTTTGGCGCACCGTCTGTTAAGAAATAAATTCCGTTACCATCACAACTTTTGGTACTTCCACCCGCTGCATAAAGATTGCCATTTTTTGCCTCATCAACAGAATAAATAAAACCACCAGCATTATCTATGTAAGCGTCCGCTGAACACACCTTCTGAATTCATCCTATAAGCCTTAATTTAGTCCCCACTTAGAAACAAGTGGGGACTTAAATTTATGACTACAAATAATCAGACATCCATCGCATCTCTTGCGA